>JAGYNF010000114.1 GCA_018400215.1 Cyanobium sp. M55B138
TGTCCGGCTGCAGGGCCGTCACCAGCAGGCTGAGGGTCTCGCTGCGGCTGAGGTTGGTCTGCACCTGACTCTGCAGACTCGTCACCAGGTCGGGCAGCGACAGCTGCCCCTGGCGCACGGTTCGGGCGATCTGCTGCAGCAACAGGGCGTCACAGCTGTCGCCGAGCTGCTCCAGGGCGACGCTCAGCTCGACGTGCGGCTCCGAGCGCACGAGCCGGTAGCGCTGCTGTCCGTCAAACCAGCGGCCGATGGCAGCCTGAAGGTCGGAATCGCGAATCAGGGAAACGACGGTGAGGGCCGAATCAGGCATGGAGGGCCGCAGGCGACGGCAGTCCCGTCGAGGCTGGGGCCACTGTTGACGAAAGGAGGGATCAACCGCGAGAATTGATGATTGTCTTCCAAAACGTGCGCCAGGCCCCAATGGTTTGGACGTGAAGCTCCGGTGATCCGGATCAGTGTCACCAGGATGGGATTTCGTTGCCAGGCTTCACTGCCGGTCGGAATTTCTAAACAGTGCGGCCCCCTCCCCGCATGCCTGAAGGCCCTGCCCCTCTCCCCACCGCGGCAGCACGTGCAATCCAGCCTGGCCACGCCCCGTCTCCATGACCCAGACCCCAGCACCGATCGCAGCTGCGACCCCAGCAGCGACCCCCAGCCCCGCCGCCGCCAGTGGTCAGCCGGGCCCCTACGCCATCGTGGAAGCCTCAGGTCAGCAGTTCTGGCTGCAGCCCAATCGGTACTACGACCTCGACCGGATCGCCGCGGACGTCGACAGCACCGTGACCTTGGAGAACGTTCTCCTCGTCAATGACGGCAAGGCTGCAACCCTGGGCCAACCCTTCGTGGCCGGTGCCACGGTGGAGCTCAAGGTGATGGCCCATCGCCGCGGCCCGAAGCTGATCGTCTACAAGATGCAGCCCAAGAAGAAAACCCGTCGCAAGAACGGTCACCGTCAGGAGCTCACCCGGGTGATGGTTCAATCCATCACCGTTGGCGGCAAGGCCCTGGCCTGAGCTTCACCCCGCGTCCCCTCTCCCCCTTCCTCCCCCCATGGCACATAAGAAAGGCACGGGTTCCACCCGCAACGGCCGCGATTCCAACTCCAAGCGTCTCGGCGTCAAGGCCTACGGCGGCGAATCCGTCTCCGCTGGTTCCATCCTGATTCGCCAGCGCGGCACCTCCGTGCTGCCGGGGATCAACGTGGGCCGGGGTTCCGATGACACCCTGTTCGCCCTGGTGGATGGCGTGGTGAACTTCGAAAGCATCAAGCGCGGCCTGCGCAATCGCAAGCGCATCAACGTGGCGCTCGGCTGAAGAGCTCAGGAAGCACATCGCTCCTGCTGGCCGGCGGTCCCCCCGCCGGCTTTTTTGTGCCCTTCAGCGTGGGGGCATCAACCGGTAGGCCCTGGTGGTGATCAGCAAGGGATGGAACTCCTCCAGAAAGCGGCGCTGCAGGGTGCGAAAAAAGGCTTCGATCAACGCCGGATCATCGAGGTGAAAGGGGTATTCCCCCTGGGCACCCTTGAAGAAATACCAGTTGAGCAGGGCGGTCGCCCCCGCCGCCAGCCGGCTGGCAAACACCTCCAGCTGGGCGGCGGGATCGGGCAGATGCTCCAGCACATCCAGGCAGACCAGCGTGTCAAAAGTGGCGGGCAGGGCCGGATCGTCGAGGCAGCGGAAGCACGCCAGCTTCTGCTCCAGACCCAGCTGGGCGGCCCGGGCGGTGACGAAGGCGCGATTGTGGGGATTGAGATCCACAAACCACACCCGCTCCACCTCTGGCAGGGCGGCCGCGGCCAGGGCATGACTGCCGATGCCACCGCCGAAGTCGAGCACGTGGCCGCGGGCGAAGCGCTGCTGCAGGCGCAGGGTGTCGGCGATGTAGTCGGCGCTGCCCAGGTGCCAGGCGGCCAGCTCCAGCAGGTGGCCGGTGCCCACGGTCTCCTCGTAAAAGCGATCGGCCTGGGCCAGGTCGAAGGCGCCGGGATGCAGGGCGGCCAGGGCTGCCGTACTGCTTGGCAGGCGCAGCTCCAGCTCCGCCGCGCTGAGCTGCAGAAAGCCGGCCAGTTGGTGGCGCAGGTTGAAGCCATCGGCCAGGAAGTGCTCCACCCCCAGGGGCTCGCTCCATGCCGTGGCGGGATTGCGTCCCACTGCTGCAGCCATCCCGGCGTCCCCGGATCGGGGTGAATCTCTGCTGCCAACCTACGGGGCCAACTCAGCGCCCTCCTGCGGCACCGCCAACCAGCGCCGGAGCCAGGCCACCAGCAGGTAGAAGGGCAGGGTGTCGAGCAGGGCCGCCAGGGCCTTGAACAGATAGCCGCTGGCAATGAAACTGGCCAGCTGGGGGAGCACCGGCGCATCGGCACGCACCGGCAGCACATGGCTGGCGTAGTGGCTGATCAACACCACGGCGCTGGTGTCCACCAGCTGACTGACCAGGGTGGAGCCGTTGTTGCGCAGCCACAGGGCCTTGCCGCCGCTGCGGCGCTTCCAAAAGTGAAAGAGCCGCACATCGGTGAACTGGGCCACCAGATAGGCCACCATCGAGGCGCCCACAGCCCCAAAGGCCAAACGCTGCACGTCGAAGAAGGTGGCTTCCTCGGCTCCGGCCAGCCCCGGCAACACGCCCCCCAGCCAGAGAATCAGCACGATCCAACCGTTGAGCAGCAGCCCCACCCACACCAGCTGGGAGGCCTTCTGCTCCCCCCAGATCTCACTGATCAGGTCGGTGCAGAGAAAGGTCACCGGGTAGGGCAGGGCCCCCACCGCCACCACGATCGGCCAGGAACCGACCATGCCCAACTGCAGGAAGCGGGTGAGCCCGAGGATATTGAGCATGCCCATCGTGCCCAGAAACAGGCCCGCCAGCACCAGGAACGCCAGGTCACGGCGCTGTTGCAGGGTCATCGCGGGCCAACGTGGGACGCTGCAAGCCTGACGGTTGCTTCCATGGCTGACCAGCCCTGCGGCTTTCTGGTGCTCGACAAACCAGCCGGTCTCACCTCCCACACCTGCGTGGGGCGGGTGCGGCGGGCCTATGGGCTGAAACGCGTGGGCCATGGCGGCACGCTGGACCCAGCGGTCACCGGCGTGCTGCCCATCGCCCTGGGGGCCGCCACCCGGTTGCTGCCCTACCTGAGCGGCGACAAGGCCTACCAGGGCACCGTGCAGCTGGGCCTCACCACCAGCACCGATGACCTGGAGGGGGAGGTGCTCAGCCGCGGCCCCGTGCCAGCCCTGGGGGAAGCGGCGCTGGAGGCCGCCCTGGCCCGATTCCGCGGGGCGATCGAACAGGTGCCGCCCCAGGTGTCGGCGGTGCACGTGGATGGCCAGCGGGCCTACGCCCGGGTGCGGCGCGGCGAACGCCTGGAGCTGGCGGCCCGACCGGTGACCCTGCACAGCCTGGAGCTGCTGGGCTGGGATCCGGGCACGGGCCAGCTGGAGCTGGCGCTGCGCTGCTCGGCCGGCACCTATGTGCGGGCCCTGGCCCGCGACCTGGGGGCAGCCCTGGGGTGTGGTGGGGCCCTGGCCCGGCTGCGCCGCACCGAGGCCCTGGGCTTCTCTCTGGAGCAGGCCATGCCCCTCGAGGCCCTGGAGGCCGGCGCGCCGCCGGCTCTGCTCGATCCCCTGCTGCCCCTGGCCGGGCTGGCCCAACACCGGCTCACCGCCGCGGAGCAGGACGGCTGGCGCTGTGGCCGTGCCCCCGCCCTGCCGGCTCACCTGGCCGGGCTGGCCGCCGACATGCCGGTGGTGGTGCTCGATCCAGATGGCAACCTGGCGGGCATGGCGCGCAGCGGCGAGGGCCTGCTGCAGCCCAAGCTGGTGCTCGACGCCGCCGGCTGACCTGGCCAGCCCGGCGGCGGTCGCGCCCGAAATCCCCTGCTGTTTTCTTTCGCACATCCGATGGCCGGCCACAGCAAGTGGGCCCAGATCAAACGCACCAAGGCGGTGGTCGACGCCAAGCGCGGTGCCCTGTTCACCCGCCTGGGGCGGGAAATCAGCGTGGCGGCCCGATCGGGCCCCGATCCAGCTGGCAATTTCCAGCTGCGCACCGCCATCGAAAAGGCCAGGGCGGCGGGGGTTCCCAACGCCAACATCGAGCGGGCCATCGCCAAGGGATCCGGCCAGGGCGGCGCCGATGCCGACAGCTTCGAGGCCGTGCGCTACGAGGGCTACGGCCCCGGTGGGGTGGCGGTGTTGATCGAGGCCTTCACCGACAACCGCAACCGCACCGCCGCCGACCTGCGCCTGGC
This sequence comes from Cyanobium sp. M55B138, assembly GCA_018400215.1. Lineage (GTDB taxonomy): Bacteria > Cyanobacteriota > Cyanobacteriia > PCC-6307 > Cyanobiaceae > NIES-981. Next base: position 4,254 of record JAGYNF010000114.1, read on the forward strand.
CTTCAACAAGCACGGCGGCAACCTGGGCGAGACCGGCTGCGTGGGCTACCTGTTTGAACAGCGCAGCGTGGTGCGGCTGGCGGCTGGGCCCGAGGAGGCCATCGCCGAGGAGCCGCTGCTGGAGGCGTTGCTGGCCCTTGACGAGGGGGGCGGGCCGGCGGTGCTGGGCTATGAGCTGCTGGCCAGCGATGCCGATGGCGGCCCCGCCGCCGAGGTGTTCGCCGCCTTCGCCGACCTGGAGGCGCTGCAGGATGGCTTGCGACGCCACGGGCAGGCCGTGGTGAGCTGGGAGCACCGCTGGATCCCCCAGACCGGCTGCCCCCTCAGCGACCCCGATGGCCTGCGCCGCTGTCTGCGCCTGCTCGATGCCCTCGACGACCTCGACGACGTGCGCAGCGTGACCGCCAACCTGGAGGCCGATGGGGAGCTGATGGAGGCGGTGCTGGCGGTGTGAACCCCATCAGGGCTGGATCACCGCGGACAGGGCCGCCCGATCTGCCACCACGGTGACCGCAGGATGGCCCTGCAGCCAACTGGCCGGCAACGCGGCACTGGGGGGATCGCAGAGCAGCCGGGCCAACACCGCGGCTTTGGACGCGCCTGTGACCACCAACAGAATGCGGCGGGCGGCCAGGATCTCCACCAGGCCGAGGGTGATCGCCTGGGCTGGGGTGGCGGCCGGATCCCCGCCAAAGGCCCCGGCATTCTGGCGGCGGGTGCTGGCACTGAGATCCACCACCCGGCAAGCCGCCCCCGGGCCACAGGGCGGTTCGTTGAACCCCACATGGCCATTGAGGCCGAGCCCCAGCAGCTGCAGGCCGATGCCACCTGCCGCCGCCACCGCCGCGCCGTAGCGCTGCGCCTCGGCCTGGGCGTCCAGCGCCAACCCATGCGGCAGGCACACCTGGTCGGCCGTCAGCTGCAGGGGCTCCATCAGCTGGGCGGCCATGAAGGCCCGGAAGGATTGCGCCTGCTCGCGGCGGCGGCTCGGGCCGGGCACGCCGACGTACTCATCGAGGTTGAAGCTGAGCCAGCGCCGGCGCAATCCCTGCTGCTCCTGGCGGGGCAGGGCGCGCACCAAGCGCACCAGCTCGGCGTAGAGGGGCTCCATCGTGCGTCCCGTGGCCAGGCCCAGGGGCCAGGCCGGGTCCGCACCCACGGCGGCCAGCAGCTCCGCGGCCCCATGCCGGGCCACCGCGGTGGCATCCTCCAGGGGCAGCAGCGGCT
>JAGYNF010000115.1 GCA_018400215.1 Cyanobium sp. M55B138
GACCCAGGGCCGCATCGCGGTCCAGCCCCAGGGTCTGGGCGGCCTGGAGTAGGGCGGTCTCGGTGGGGTCACCCACCAGGCCCTGCCGCTGGCTGGGGCGGGCGTCGTTGCAGAGCAGGCCCGCCAGCAGGGTTTCATGCAGGGCCAGGTTGCGGCTGAGGAGATCGTCCGGCCAGAGCTCATCCAGGCGCAGCAGTTCTCCGCCGGCGTGGATGTGCTGCACCGTCATCCGGTTCTGGGTGAGGGTGCCGGTCTTGTCGGAGCAGATCACCGTGGTGCTGCCCAGGGCCTCCACCGCCGGCAGCTTGCGGATGATGGCGTTGCGGTGGGCCATGCGGTTGACACCGATCGCCAGGGTGATGGTCACGATCGCCGGCAGCTCCTCCGGGATCGCCCCCACCGCCAGGGCCACGGCGCCATCAAACATCTCGATGGCATCCCGGCCCCTGGCCAGGCCCACCAGGAAGGTGAGGGCGGCCAACAGCAGCACCAGCTTCAGCAGGGTGTGGCTGAAGCCGCGGAACTTGCGCGTCAGCGGCGTGCTCAGGTTCACCTGCTCGCTGAGGGAGCGGGAGATGGAGCCCACCTCCGTGGCCTCCGCCGTGGCCACCACCAGCCCCTTGGCCTGGCCCGCCGTCACCAGGCTGCCGGCGTACACCATGCCGAACCGCTCCGCCAGGGGCGCGTCTGCCGCCACGGTCGTGGTGCCCTTGCGCACCGGCAGCGATTCGCCCGTGAGGGCCGACTCGTCGACCTGCAGGTGGCGGCACTCCAGCAGGCGCAGGTCGGCCGGCACCTTGTTGCCCGCCCCCAGCAGCACCACATCGCCCGGCACCAGCTGGTCAGATCCCAGCCGTTGGCGGCGCCCATCCCGCACCACCTCCAGCTCGGTGCGCACGGTGCGGGCCAGGGCGGCGATGGCGGTTTCCGCCTTGCTTTCCTGCACAAAGCCGATCACCGCGTTGATCAGCGTCACGCTCCAGATCACCCAGGCATCGCTGGCATTGCCGATCAGCACCTTCACCAGGCCCACACTCAGCAGCGTGTAGAGCAGGGGATCGTGGAACTGGCCCAGAAAGCGCAGCCAGATCGGCTTGCCGTGGGGCTGCGGCAGGCTGTTGGCGCCCCAGCGCTCCAGCCGCTGACGGGCCTCTCGATCGCTGAGCCCCAGCAGGCGGTCGCTGGCGAGCAGCTCCACCAACCTGGCCACCGGCTGGGCGTGGGGGCAAATCCCCCAGGCTGGGGAGGCCGCTGGGGAAGCAACGGTGACGGGCCCGGCCATGGGGAGATGGGTTGGAAAGGGTGGATTCAGGCCTGCTCTGGCCCATCCTGATGGGGAGACCCCGTCATCGAATACTGCACCCGCTGGGGGAAGGGGATCTCGATGCCCTGCCCGCGGAAGGCCTGCCACACCGCCATGTTCACGGCGCTGCAGGTGCTGATGTTGTTCATCGGGTTGGCAATCCAGAAGCGCAGGGCGTACTGGATCGCCGAATCGCCGTAGTTGAGCACCAGGCCCCGGGGGGCGGGATGGGCCAGCACGCCGGGCACGGTGAGGGCCGTGGCCTCCAGCAGGGCCACCACGCCGGCGGGATCATGGCGGTAGGCCGCCCCCACCAGCACCTGGCTGCGCCGCAGCCGGTCGCTGCCGGTGTAGGTGGTGGTGGTGGCGGTGAAGAAGGTCTGGTTGGGGATCACCAGTTCGGCGTTGTCACGGTCGCGCCAGAGCACGGCCGCCCGTAGGCCCAGGCTGCGCACTTCGCAGGGATCGCCATCGATGAACAGCACATCGCCCGGCCGCACCGATCCCTCCAGCAACAGCCACAGGCCACTGATGAAGTTCGAGAACACCTCCTTGATGCCGAAGCCGATCCCCAGCGACAGCCCCCCAGCGATGGCCAGGATGGCGTTGGCGTTGAGCCCCAGGTGGTTGGCGACCCACACCAGGCCGATCCCCACGCTCAAATAGCGCAGGATCACGGCCACGGCCCGGCCGCTGCCCTCATCCATCGCCAGCGCCCGTTGCAGCAACCAGGCCATGGCCCGGGCCGGTGGGCCGGAGCCGATGATCACCAGATAGGCGATCACGATCGCTGCGAACAGCCGCCCCAGGCTGAGGGGAACGCCGAACCACTCCCCGATCGAAACGGTCGCCAGATCCTGCACGCTGTCGAGTTGGTTGATGATCGCCAGGGCGACCACCAGCAGGTAGGCGGGGCGCAGCAGTCGGCCCTCCAGCTGATGGATCACATCGGCGGGGATCCGGAGCTCCAGCAGCTTCCCCAGCAGCCCCAGCGCCTGCCAACCGAGGTAGATCATGCCCAGCGACAGGCTGAACCGCCAGGGGTGCCCGCTCAGGGCCAGCAGGAGGCTGCCCAGGGCGATGGTGCCCAGGGCCAGTGGCCGCAGCCAGGGCCTCAGGGGGGCCAGGGCAGGCAGGCGACGCTGCAGCAGGGTGGCGGCCAGGGCCGGCACCGCCACCAGCAGCAACTGGCTGACCACCGAGCCCCGTTGCAGGTAGCCCAGCCAGCCAATCACCTCGTGCAGAAACTGATCCATTCAGGTTCAATCAGCGCAGGGTGGCCGGCAGGATCTGGGCGGCCCTTGAGGGCGTGAGCTCGGTGAACAGCACATTGCTGACAATGGAATCCAGGGCACCCAGGGCTTTTTCGTTGCCGATCAGTGCCCGGATCACGGGCGTGGCCTGTTCGGAGTCTTCCGCGGAGCGCACCATGGCCGCCAGCACGGTCGAGCTGGCCACCGGTGCGGGCACGAAGCGGTTCACCGGCAGCATTTCCATGTTTCTGATGGTGAGGTTGCGCTGGACCAGCGGATTGATGCCGAAGCTGGCCAGTTCGCGGGCGATCTGCCTCTGGTTAGGGCTTGAATTCAGCCCGAAGGCCAGCACCCGTTCGCGGTTGATCGGGGTGGCCTGACCCCAGCGGCCACCGGGCAGGCGGGCCACACCCAGGGACGCCCCCAGCGACTGGCGCAACACGTTGAGGTTGGAACTGCGGCAGCTGATCCAGTCGAGATGGCCGCTTGCCAGCTTTTGGATCAGGAGCTCTTGCTTGTCGTGGAAGGTGATGCCCTGCTGCAGGGAGGCGTTCTGCAGCCAGGCCAGCCAGCGCTCCAGGCCCTGCACCTGCTGCGGGCTCAGTGGCTGATCGCCCTGGGCCGCCAGCAGCGCCTCGCCGGCACCGAGCCCCCCCACGGTCCAGAACAGGTTCAGGGTTTGGGTGCTCAGTCCGATCCGCACCCCCTGGCCGCTGAGCTGCAGCAGTGCGTCAAGGCTGTCGGGGCTGCCATTGGGCAGCCGATCGCGGTTGAAGCAGGCCACCTGGGGCAGCTGCTGCAACGGCAGCGCCGCCAGCTGACCGTTGCTGAGGCGCAAGCGATTGAGCATGTCGGGTTCGATCTGGAAGAGCTTCTCGGCCGGGAAGTCTTCGATCCGGGAGAGGTTCAGCCGCTGCAGCTCCAGTGCCGTGCGCGAATTCACCAGCATCAGATCCGGGCCGAGTCCGCTCTGCTTGCGCAAACGCAGCTCGCGCACCAGATCCTCCTCCGGGAAGGTCATCACCTGGACGGCCACGCCGGGGTGGAGTTTGCGGAAATCGCTGCTGAATCGCTCCAGGGCTTCAGCAGCCTGCTCCCGCGGGCCGCTGTCCAGTCGCTCGTCGCTGTTGATCCCCACCACCAGATACACCGTGCCCCACAGGCGGGAAGTGCTGGTGGCCGGCACTTGGGCCAGCCGTAGCGCCAGCCACCCCGCCACCGCCAGAACACCCAGCAGCACGATCTGCTGAAGGGTGCCTGTCGGGGCGAAGCGATGCAGGCTGGGGCGTCTCATCCCTCTGGCTCATTCCTCTGGATAGAGGAGGCTCGCGAGTTCGTCAGGATCCACGTCGTAGACCCGGGCCAGGGTGGTCTCGATCGCGCTGGTCACCACGTCGGGCAGAAAGCGCATGGCATTGAGGGCGTCGTCAACAAGCTCATCGCTGAGCAGCGGTTCGCCCCCCAGCTTCTCGTCGTTGATCACGGCCATCACCCAGCTTTGGTAGGCGGTGACCAGGTCGGCAAATTCGAGCTCCGGGTCGTTGAGATCCAGGGCCATGGGGCGTCTCCGGGACGTTGCCTCTGCAGTTTGCCCACTGGCGTGGATTTGCCCAGTGGCGAGGATGGGTTGGTTTCCCCCTTGTTGCAGCTTCCGAGCCGATGGCCGACCTTCCACCGGATGCCTCCTCCCTGCAGGCCAGCCTGGTGGACTTCGCGCTGGCCGAGCTGGTGCGCCAGCACCGGCGGAGCTTTCAGCCGCTGTGGACCGCCGAGAGCTGGACCAAACTGCTGATCTGGCTGGCGCTCAACTGCGGCTGCAGTGGTGATCAGGCGAGTCTGAAGCGGTTCGCCGAGGCCCTTGGGCCCGCCGCCTGGGGGCGGCTGCGGCGGGTGTACTTCGGGTGGGAGCTCGAGGATCTCCAGCTGCAGGTGATGGCCGATCCGGCCGAGGCCGAGGTGCTGCTGCTGCCGCTCGGGGGCGATGGGGCCGTGCCCACTGCGGAGCGGATTGGGCTGGCCCTGGAGCGGGTGGGGCTGACGCCGCTGGTGGTGCTGGATCAGGGGCAGTGGGGCAGGCTGGATCGGGCCGTGGTGATTCCCCGGCTGCCCCATCCATGACGCTGATCGCCGCCTATCGCAACGCGGGTTTCGAGGCCCTGGCCAACGGGGTGATGGCCTTCTTCGAGCGCCGCCCCGACCTGCAGCGCCCGGGGGTGGCCTTTGGGCCTGGCGCTGCAGACGAGCCCGCCAAGGTCTCCACCGACATCAGCCTGGTGGCGATCGACCGCAGCGACCCGGAGGCCTTCGCCTTGGCCGAGGTGATCCTGCGCGGCGTGAATGCGGGCCTGGCGCAATACCTCAAGGAGCGGCCGCTGCTGCGTGACTGCTGCCCGCAGCAGAGCCTGTTTGTGAACCCGATCTTCAACCTGCAGCGCTATGCGCCGGGGGAGGGCTTCAAGCGCTGGCACTGCGACTGGACAATCAGCGACGAGGCCACCGAGCCCCAGGCCCGGGTGCTGGCCTGGATTCTCTATTGCAATGACGTGCCGGAGGGCGGCACCGAGTTCCACTGGCAGGACCATCACGAGCCGGCCGAGCGGGGCAAGTTGCTGATCTTTCCGGCGGGGGTGTCGCACATCCACCGGGGGCGGGTGAGCCAGGAGCACAGCAAAACCATCGCCACCGGCTGGATCAACGCCGGCACCTTGGAGGCCTATCTAGGCCGGCTGGCGGCCTGAGCTTCAGAGGTCCCAGTTCTTGAGCAGCCAGAGCAGTTCGCCCGCATCCCAGCCGCAGAGGTCGAAGTTGTGCACAGCTTTGGCGTCGTCGGCCGTCACCAGCAACTGGGCGTAGTGCTTCACCAGACGCAGTTGGCGTTGCAGGGTCTCGTCCGCGTGGATGGCGGCGAGGAAAGCGGC
>JAGYNF010000116.1 GCA_018400215.1 Cyanobium sp. M55B138
TCTCTTTGCCGCCTGCCAGCGCGCCGCCGTGAAGCGGTTGGTGTTTCTGTCGTTGCTGGATGCGGCCCGTCACCGCTCAGTGCCGCTGATGGACATCAAAGCTTCCACCGAGCAGTGGCTCGAAGCCTCCGACTTTGACTACACCATCCTGCGGGGGGTGGCCTTCATGCAGGGCCTGATCAGCCAGTTCGCCATTCCGGTGCTGGAGGGGCAGACGGTGTGGGTGAGCGGCACCCCCACGCCGATCGCCTACATGAACACCCAGGACATGGCCCGCTTCGCGGTGGCGGCCCTGGGGCACCCCGAGACGGCGCGGCGCGCCTTCCCGGTGGTGGGTCCGCGGGCCTGGAACACCGGTGAGATCACCCAGCTGTGTGAGCGCTTCACCGGCAAGGAGGCCCGCATGTTCCGGGTGCCGCCGGCCCTGCTGCAACTGATGCGCGGCGTCACCAGCTTCTTTGAGGCCAGCCTCAACGTGGCCGAGCGGCTGGCCTTCGATGCGGTAACCGGGGGAGGGGTGGCCCTCGATGCGCCGATGGAGGAGAGCTACGCCGCCTTTGGCCTCGATCCGGGCGAGACCACCGGGCTGGAGGCCTACCTCAAGGAGTACTACGACACCATCCTCAAGCGCCTGCGCGAGATGGAGGCCGATCTCGACAAGGACGCCAAGAAAAAGCTGCCCTTCTGAGCAGTCCGGCTGGTGCATCTGTACCATTGCCGTCGTGATTCCAGCAGTGAGGCGGCGCCCATGTCGGTGGTTCAGATCAAAAACCTGCAGCGCCGCCTGGCGAATCTCGAGAGTGAGGCCAGCGACGAACTCACCCGTGTCTGCGGCCATGAGCTCTGGCAGAGCCTGGGCTTTGATGCCTTCGACAGCCTCGAGGATCCCGATCGCCGGGCCCGGGCCAACTACTACTACGGCCAGCTGCAGACGGCGCGGGAACTGCGGGATGTGCTCGGCTAAAGCGGCCAAGCCCCCTACCCGCTTCGCCTGAGCTGCTCGAGCCGCTCCTGCTCCCCTGGGCTGGCGGGCCGCCATTGGCCCGGCGCCAGGCCGGCGAGCGTCAGGGGTGGTTGGCCGTCCATCAGGTCGATCGCCATGCGGATCAGCCGCAGGGTGGGGAAGCCCACCGCCGCCGTCATGCGCCGCACCTGGCGGTTGCGCCCCTCGCGCAGCTCCAGCTGCAGCCAGCTGGTGGGCACCTGTAGCCGGTGGCGAATGGGCGGCTGCCGCTCTGGCAGGGCTGCGGCCCCCACCTCGGCGGCCGTGAGCGGCCGGGCCTTGGCGGGCCGGGTGCGCTGGCCCTGGATGGTCACGCCCAGGGTCAGCTGTTGGATCGCTTGGCTGGAGGTGGCAAGCTCACCCTCCACCTGCACCCAGTAGCGGCGCCAGTGGCCGAAGGCCGGATCGGTGAGGCGCTGCTGCAGCCGGCCATCGGCGGTGAGTAGCAGCAGCCCCTCGCTATCGGCATCGAGGCGGCCGGCGGCATACACATCCGGCACCGGGATGAAGGGCGCCAGGCTGGTCCAGCGACTGCCCGGCTCCGGGGTGAACTGGCTGAGCACCCCGTAGGGCTTGTGGAACAGCAGGGTCGACAGGGCTGGTGTTCAGGGCTGGGGTGGACTCAGGACTGGCGTGCCCTCCACAGGTTCACCACGCCGATGGAGAGCAGCAGCAGGCCCAGGTCCATCGACAGGGGGGGCAGAACCATGGGGGAGCCGAGAAGGAGGCCAGACCCTATCGCCCTCGGTGCTGGGGCGCGGCGCCGCTTAAGCTGAATGACTGCCGTGAACCGATTTGAGCCCCCTGCATGATTGAGACCTCTGGTGTGATCGAGAAGGAGCAGGGCAACGGGTTTTACCTGGTGACCCTGGAGCAGCCTGCCGGTCACCAGTGCCTCTGCCGTGCGGCCGGGAAGCTCACCAAGTTCCGCATCAAACTGCTCGCCGGCGACAAGGTGCTGGTGGAGATCAGCCCCTACGACCTCACCCGCGGCCGCATCACCTACCGGGAGCGCAACGTAGGTGCCTCTGGCCCACGGCCCGGGGGCAATCGGCCGGGCGGCCCGAGGCGTCGCTAAGCGCAGCGGGCCTCAGGCGTGCACGCCCAGCTGGGCTTCGATGGCCGCCTTGAACTCGCTGCGCTGCTTCACCCCCTTGAACTGCTGTTTGAGTTCCTTCTGAACGAACAGCTGCACGGTGGGGGTGCCGGTGACGCCGGCCTGCAGCGCGATCTCCTGGTCGGCCTCGATGTCGATCTCCACGCCCTGGGCGGCACCACCGAGCTCATCCAGCACCCGCTTGAGCTGGGGCTTGAGCACGTGGCAGGGGCCGCAGGTGGGGGAGGTGTACACCACCAGCAGGGGCTTGCTGCTGTCGTGGTAGAGCTTGCGCAGGGCGTAGCCCCCTTTTTGCCAGAGGGCGTTGGCATCGAAGTTGGCCTCGTCGCTCTCGGCGGTGCGCTTGGGCTCGCCCACCTCCTGGGGCTCCACCTGCTCACGCTTCACCTCCACCGCGAGGTTGTGGTGGCTGAGCCAGCGCTCGGCCGCCAGGGCCGCCTGGCAGCCGCTGCCGGCGGCGGTGATGCCCTGGCGCCACTCGGCGTCGGCCACATCGCCGGCGGCGAACACCCCCTCGATGCTGGTTTCGGGCCGGCCCGGCTGGGTCACCAGGTAGCCGTGGCTGTCCACCTCCAGCTGGCCGCGCACCAGGCGGGTGTTGGGGGTGTGGCCGATGGCATAGAAGAGGCCCTTCACGGCCAACTCCTCGCTGGCGCCACTGGCCACATCGCGCAGGGTGATGGCCTCGAGCCAGTCGCTGCCGCTGCAATCGGCCACCTGCCGCTGCCAGTGCACGGTGATGTTGGGGTTGGCGAGCACCCGGTCGGCCATGGCCTTGCTGGCGCGCAGCTTGTCGGTGCGCACGATCAGGTGCACATGGTCGCCGTATTTGGTGAGGTACACGGCTTCTTCGCAGGCGGAGTCGCCGCCGCCCACCACGGCCACGGCCTGGTTGCGGAACTGGGGGGTGGCGCCATCGCAGATGGCGCAGGCGCTGATGCCGCTGCTCCAGAAGCGCTCCTCCTGGGGCAGACCGAGCCGGTTGGCGCTGGCGCCGGTGGCCAGGATCACGCTCTGGGCCTGATAGGTCACGCCGTCGGCCGTGATCCGGAACGGCCGCTGCGACAGGTCGATGGCGGTGGCATCGGCCAGCACCAGGGTGGTGCCCCAGCGCTCGGCCTGGGCCTTCATGCGGTCCATCAGGTCGGGGCCGAGGATCCCGTCCGGGAAGCCCGGATAGTTCTCCACGTGGGTGGTGGTCATCAGCTGCCCGCCAGGGATGCCGCCGTCCTGGAAGCCCGTGATCATCAGGGGATTGAGGTTGGCCCGGGCGGCGTAGAGGGCGGCGGTGTAGCCGGCGGGGCCGGAACCCACGATCACCAGGTTCTCAACGCCTGGACGGACACTCTCAGGACGGGGAGCGGGGTGCGCTGCAGGCACGGCTTAAGCGGAGCGAGTATGAGTTGAGCCTAGGCGATGGCTCCCTGCGCTGACGGCATGTTGGTGCTTGGCTTCAGATCTCCAGCAGTCCGTCGGTTTCGGGGCTGCTGCCCCGGCCACTGCCCGTGCCGGGCAGCAGCTCGTGGAGGTTGCGGGGCAGCATCAGCACGCTGGGGTCGAGCAGCTCCGGGTGCTCTTCCAGGCACACCAGCCACTCGCGGAATTCTTCGGTGAGGGCGTAGCTCTCCTCGTAATGCTCGAGGGCATCGAGGGTGGCTCGGCGGGCCAGGGCCCAACTCACGGCAACGGTGAGTCGGCGATTCACTGCGGCGTCCATGATCCGCGACTCCATTGTTCTGCCCACGTTGCCGGGGGGTTGGCGGATCGGCGGTAGTGGTTGACACAACGTTGCAAAGTTTCTTTAGCAGTTGCAGCGGAAATGCTTCGTTATATAAAGTTCGATCGTCGCAATTGGTTGCTTTCGCAGGAGTCTGGGCAGCGCAGAGGAGGCTGGCCAGATCACTGGACAGCTCAGAGGAAGCTGGGCAGCTGCGGGCCCCGCACGTTCAGCACGGCACCGGCCCGTGCATCGATGGCCTGCAGGGGGAGTTGGCCGCTGCTGGCGCCGGCTGGCTCTGGGGCGCCCAGGGACTGCGGCCGTGGCCGCAGCAGGTAGGGCTCACTCAGCGACCAACTGCGGGCGTAGCTGATCAACAGGGGGTCGGCAGGGGCATACACGTAGGAGGGCTGGCGCGGCACGGGCTCCAGCCCGGAGCGCTGCCCATCCATCCGCACCGCCCGGGTGATGCCCTGCACGAAGCGACTGCGGGTCACCACCGTGGTGAGGTAGGCCACCACCCGCACCCGGGGCGCGTCAAACCCCTCGGCGCACATGTCGATGCTCACCAGCCAGTCGGCGCCGCCGGCCCGGAAGGCGGCCAGTCGGGCGGGGGCTTCGGGATCCTGGGAGTGCACCAGGTGCACCTGGTCGCCCTGTTCCTCCAGCAGCTGGCTGATCTGGCGGGCGTGGGCGATGTCCCGGGCGATCACCAGACCGCCAGCACCGGGATGCTGCTCGCGCAGGCGCTCCAGCCGGCGCCGGGCCCCCAGCAGCAGCCGCAGGGCAATGGCACTGCCATCGCCGAGCTGGATGGCGCGGCGCAGGTTGCGGGCCCGCCAGCTCTCCCGGGTCTCGGCGGAGAGGGGGGAGGTCTCGCTGTCGCCGCCGCCAGGTCGCCCATGGTCGACCCAGCCATCCTGGAAGCGGAATTCAAGCGGGCGCACATCGCCGGCGGCGATCAGCTGCCGCGGCTCCACGCTCAGGTCGGGAATGATGTGCTCCACCAGCTGGTCGCCCTCCCGCAGCCGCTGGCGGCGGGCGGCGCAGAAGGCCAGGTTGTCGGCCCGGAAGGGGGTGCCGGTGAGGCCAAGGCGCAGGGCGGCCGAGCCGGTGACCCGGCTGAAGGCATGGCCCCAGGCAGCGGCTTCGGGTTCATCGGGATCGAGGCCGAGGTGGTGCACCTCGTCGGCGATTGCCAGCCAGGAGCCCAGGGCGGCGTTGGGCCACTGTTGCTCCAGCCGGTGGCGGTGGCGTGCGGCGCTCTGGTAGCTGAGCAGCAGGCCATGCCAGCTGGGGTCGGCGGCCAGCTCGGCGGCGCCCAGGCCGTGGTCCCACGCGCGCAGGTCGAGTCCCAGCCGGGTCGCCGCCTGTTGCCACTGGCCGCCGATCGAGGTGCGCAGGTTCATAAACTGGTGTATTATACATCACACTGGTGGAACTCGTACCGATCCCACCATTTTTCTCGCCCTGCTCCAGGCCTCCTGGGTGCACGTGTATCTCAGCTACCCCTTTGTGTTGGGCTGGAGCCTGCTGGAGGCGATGGCCTGCGGCTGTGCGGTGGTGGGCTCCGCCACCGCACCGGTGCAGGAGGTGATCGAGCATGGCCGCAACGGCCTGCTGGTGGA
>JAGYNF010000117.1 GCA_018400215.1 Cyanobium sp. M55B138
AGCCACCGGAATTTTCCCCAAAGGCGATCACCACCAACTTGGGCTTGTCGGCCGGGGCGTAACCACCAAACCAGGCATGTACCTGCCGGGGTGGATCCTCCGCCGTGCCGGTCTTGCCCGCGGCGGGCGGCAGGTCGGGAACATTCAGGGCCCTGGCCGTGCCCTCCTGCACCGCCTGTCGCAGGCCGCGGCGCACCGTATCGAGGGTCTGCGGATGCAAGCCGATCCGAACCCGATCCACGGGGCGCTCCACCAGGTGGGGCGTCACCAACCAGCCGCCATTGGCGACCGCCGCATACATGCGGGCCATCTGCAGGGGGGTCACCAGCACCGCCCCCTGGCCGATCGAGGCGGTGATGGTGTCGACCGCGGTCCAGGGTTCATCCAGCACCTTTCTCTTCCAGGCCTGGTCCCCCAAGAGGCCGGCACTCTCCTCTTCCGCCAACTCAATGCCGGTGGGGCTGCCAAAACCCAGCTGGCGCGCCGCCTTGAACAGGGGATCGGGGCCCATCTTCAGCCCGGCGCGGTAGTAAAAACTGTTGCTGCTCAGGGCCAGGGCCAGGGGAAAGCCGATGGCCCCCATGCTCACGTGGTCGCGGTAGCAGAGCCCCGCATAGCAGAAACTGGCGCTGGTGAGCTCCTTGCTGTCGGGGGCGTAGTGGTCCGACTCCAACGCGGCGATGCTGGTGACGATCTTGAAGGTGCTGGCCGGCGGAAACCCCTGCAGGGCCCGGTTGAGCAGGGGCGCCTCAGGACCGTTCAGGCCGGCCCACTGGCTCATGCTGGGCGCAGGTGAAAAGAGATTGGGGTCGTAGGTGGGGCGACTGGCCAGGGCCCGGATCGCACCGGTCTCGGGATCCATCGCCACAATTGCCCCCTTGCGCACGCCATCGAGGGCCCGCTCCGCCGCCAGCTGCAGCGGCAGGTCCAGGGTGAGCCGCAGGTCCTGGCCGGCGCGGGCGAGCTTTTCACCGAGGACGCGCTGCACCTGACCCGCGGCGTTCACCTCCACCTGCTGGCCACCCCACTCCCCCCGCAGGTGGGATTCATAGGCCTTCTCCACGCCGCTGCGCCCCACCCGATCGCGGATGCGATAGCCCTCCTCGCGCAGCCGGGCGTACTCCTCTTCCGTGATGCCACTGGTGTAGCCCAGCACGTGGGCCCCCAGGCGGCCGTGGGGATAGTGGCGCAGCACATCCACATCCACCTCCGCACCCACCAGACCGCTGGCCTGTTCCCGAAAGCGCAGCACCTGGTCAGATTTCAGCCCCTCGGCCAGCTGGATGCGAAAGCCGGCGCTGTTGCGGCCCTCGCGGCGCTGCCGATCCAGCTGGGCCGCCGGTATTCCGAGCAGCCCCGCCAGACGATCCCGCAGGGCCGGCCAGGCCGCGTCGCTCACCTGGCGCGGCTGCACATAGAGGTTGTAGGTGAGGCGGCTGGTGGCCAGCACCCGACCCTGGCGGTCCAGCAGGCGGCCGCGTATCGGATTGCGGGGCATCAACCGGATGCGGTTTTGATCGGCCCGCTGCCGGTTTTCCACGCCATGACGCAGCTGCAACCAGGCCAGACGGCCCACCATTGCGCCACTGCACAGCAGCACGATCACCAAGAGCCAGGCGGGCTGGCGCCCCATGCCCGTGTGCCGAACCCCAGGGGCCAGGGCCATGGTCAGCCCAACTCCACCGGGCTGAGCAGCCGTTGCTCGAGCAGCCGCAACCGCTGGGCGATCCCCTGCAGACGGCTCTGGAGCTCGGCGGGATCGGCGGCGGCCATCGATGGAGCCTCCGGCTGCTCAGCCGGTACGTCCCGCACCTCCACCCGCATCACCGGATTGCCCAGGCCAGGGCTCACCTGATCCAGTTGATCCCGCACCCTGCTGGCGGCGGGCTCGCCCTCCTGGCGGAGGCGCTCAACAGACTCCCCGGCCGATTCCGCATCGAAGGCTGCCATCAGCTCCTGCGCACCGCCCCGGCGCACCCGCTCCAGGGCCCCCAGGCCCACCGGCAGCACGTCCTGCATCAATGCGAGCCGCAGGCCCTCGAGGGGATCACGCGCCATGGCCAACGGGGGCAGGGGCTTTCAGTCTGCCGCTTCGAGGGGGGCCATGCTGGTGAGGGCTGGGCGGCAAGCCTGCTGGCTGCCCCACCACCATCCCCCCGCCAGGGCCAACACCAGCAGGGTGGCCAGGGGCAACAGCGCCTGGCGGGTTGCCTCCAGGGCCAACCACTCGCGCCAGGCCAGCAGACTGCGCTCCCGGTCGAAGCGGCGGCGGGCCCGCACCTCCTCCTGGCCCCGACGCCGCAGGGAGCGGGCCACCCAGCGCTCAAAGGCCTGTTTCTTGGTGACCGCCATCTTGCGCTCCACCTCCAGCAGCTGGCCGGCGGTGAGCTCCGGATGGAAGGTGCTGATCAGTTCCAGGCTCTTGAGAAACATCTCCACGGCACCGTCCTTGGCGACGCGCTCCTGGTCGGAGAGCAGGTCCCAGGCGATCTCGGGATAGAAGCGGCTGCGGTTGGCCGCAATCTGCTCCTCGGGAAGCTGGCCGGGCTCCCGCAGCCAGCGGTCGGTATTGGCGTCAAAACGACGCCAATAGAGGAAGGGGTTGAGATAGATCGTCTTGCCACCCAGCAAAATGCTGTCCTGCTGCAGCCGGCGCTGCAGATCAGGGTCGCTGGAGGTCGCGGAAGCGGCAGTCACGGTGCGGCAAAACCGGGGTCCCGAGGGTAACGGACACCTCCCCGGGGCGCCACGGGGGTCGGGGGGATGCGATCACTCCCACTCGATCGTGCCCGGCGGTTTGCTGGTGATGTCGAGCACCACCCGGTTCACCCCCTTCACCTCGTTCACGATCCGGTTGGAGATCGTCTCCAGCAGGTCGTAGGGCAACCGCGACCAGTCGGCAGTCATGCCGTCCTCCGACGACACGCAGCGCAGCACGATCGGGAAAGCGTAGGTGCGCTTGTCGCCCATCACCCCCACGCTGCGCACCGGCAGCAGCACGGCGAAGGCCTGCCAGATCTCGTGGTAGAGGCCGGCATCGCGAATCTCCTCGCGCACGATCAGATCGGCGTCGCGCAGGATGTTGAGCTTCTCGCTGGTGACCTCGCCCAGGATTCGGATCGCCAGGCCCGGGCCCGGGAAGGGGTGACGGCCCACGATCTCCTCCGGCAGCCCCAGGCTGCGGCCCACCTTGCGCACCTCATCTTTAAAGAGGCGGCGCAGGGGCTCCACCAGCTTGAACTGCAGGTCCTTGGGCAGGCCCCCCACGTTGTGGTGGCTCTTGATCTTCACCGCCACCCGCTCGCCGGTCTTGGGGTCAACGCCCGTGCCGGCGCTCTCGATCACATCGGGGTAGAGGGTGCCCTGGGCCAGGTAGTCGAAGGGGCCGAGGCGCTTGCTCTCCTCCTCAAACACGCGAATGAATTCAGTGCCGATCAGCTTGCGCTTCTCCTCCGGATCGGTGATGCCTTTGAGCTTGTTGATGAAGCGCTCGCGGGCATTGATGTATTCGACCCTGATATGGAATTTCTTATCAAAAAAGTCGGTGAGAAATTCAGGCTCCCCTTTGCGCATGAAGCCCTGGTCGATGAACATGCAGGTGAGCTGGTCACCGATCGCCCGGTGCAACAGGAAGGCGAGGGTGGAAGAATCCACCCCACCCGACAGCGCCAGCAGCACCCGCTTCTCGCCCACTTGGGCGCGCACATCGGCCAGCGCCTCATCGATGAAGGCGGCCGTGGTCCAGTCGGCCTCACAACCACAGATGTGGTACACGAAGTTGCGCAGCATCGCCATGCCGCCCTGGGAGTGCACCACCTCCGGATGGAACTGCACGCCATACAAGCGGCGCCGATGGTCGGCCACCGCCGCTTCCGGGGTGTTGTCGGTGTGGGCCAGGCGCTCAAAACCTTCCGGCAGCCGCTCCACCGAATCGCCGTGGCTCATCCACATCGTGGAGCCCGACTCCACATTGGTGAGCAGGTCGATCGGGTCATCCACATGCAGCGGCGCCTTGCCGTATTCGGCCTTGCCGGCGGCCACCACGGCGCCACCCAGCTGCTGCACCATCAGCTGCATGCCGTAGCAAACGCCCAGCACGGGAATGCCCAGCTCCCAGATGCCCGGATCACACACCGGCGCACCGGGTTCGTAGACCGAGCTCGGCCCCCCGCTGAGGATGATCCCCTGGGGAGCCAGGGCCTTGAGTTCCTCGGCGGTGGTGGTGTAACCCATCACCAGGGAGAACACCTCGGTTTCCCGCACGCGTCGGGCGATCAGCTCGGAGTACTGGGAGCCGAAATCGAGGATCACGATCGCCGGATGGCGGGACGACTGCGAGGCGGCGTCAATCACGGGCATTGGGCACGGGCATGGGGCACGGGCATGGGGGAGGGGCCTGGGGGGGACCAGGCGACCCAACGGGCATTCGGGCCAGCCTAGGGGGCGTCGCCGGCGCCACCCACCCCCATCTCCCGCAGGAGATCGACACCGATCGGCCCTTCGGCGCAGATGCGGCGACGGCGGTTGAACAGCACCGCCCCGACCTGCAGGGCGCTCTGGCCATGGCGGCCCAGGTAGGCGCAACTGCGCCGCTCGATGGCCGAGGCGATGCGCATCAGCAGACGCGCGGCCAGATCGGGATCACGACTGTGCAGCTGAGCCAAGGCCTCCTCCACCGTTGGGGCCCGGTGCAAGGCGGCCAGATCGGGCCCGCAGAGACCCTCCAGAGCCGCCAGCGCCGTGAGCACCTCAGCCCGGCCATCCGCCAGGTGGTGGTGGGTGTGGAAGATCCCGCCAGCCAGTTTGATCAACTTGCCCTGGTAGCCAAACAGCAGCAGGCGCCGCACCCCCACCTCGGCCGCTGCCACCAGCAAGGGCCCGAGCCAGTTGCCCGCCTTGACCAGAAGCTCCGGGGGCAGGCCCAGACGCGGCGCCAGATCCAGACCGTTTTCGCCGATCACCAGCACCAGATCGCCAGCGAACTCGGGGGCTGCCGCTCGCTGGCGCAGCGCCGCCAGAGCCCCCTCCAGCTGTTCGGGGGCGGCACTGCGCTGCACCGCCGCCTGGGTGCCGATCAGGGCCAGGCCCTCCACCACCCCGAAGGCGGCATTGCTGGTGCGCTGCGCCAGCTGGCGGCCCTCGGGGATCGTGAGTTCCAGGGCCAGCCGTCGTCCCGGGGGCACCAGAGGGCGCAGGTTCCAATCGAGCAGCTCCCTGGCATACCCCGACAGACAGGCCTCACCGTTGTTCTGGATCACCCCGACCCCCTCGCCGGCCCGCAGCTCCAACCAGGGGCCCGGTGCCACCAGCCAGCGGACCTGCGCCCACACCAGCAGCCCCCGGGTGAGATCCAGCACCCCCTCGCCTGGATCGCAGCGGGCCATGGCCAGCACGCTGCCATCGTGCAGGGGCGCCACCGCTTCGATCGGCACCAGCTGCGGTTCAACACCGAGCTGCAACACC
>JAGYNF010000118.1 GCA_018400215.1 Cyanobium sp. M55B138
TCGGAGATCGACAACGCCACTGCCCTCGGCGCCGCCATGGTGGTATACGGTGCCTTCGGGGTCGAGCATCAGGGGTGTCAGCCTTGGGGATCACCATGGCAGTATGGTTCGCAAATGGATCCCTGGGAAATCACCCGCCTTGGATCGGCACCAACCTGTGATGCTTCGCCACAGTCGAGGCATTGCTGTCAGCATCTGCTGACAAGTTGCTGGCGCAATTGAGCTGAATTGAGCTAGACGACTGGGTTATCGGATTGGGCTATGTGATTGGGCTAAGGGGTTCAACCCTGGCTGGTGAGCCGGCATTCATTTTTTTCGAACCTTAAGGCCAACCCTTAAAGCCGACCCTTAAAATAAGGGGTCGCGAATTTTTCTGTGTCCGTTCCCGCTTCACCAGCCCTGCGATGGGCTGCCGCCGCACTGCTGCTTGCCGCCGCCGGGCTCTCGATCGTGCTGCCCTTTGTGTCGGCAACCCTGCTCACAATTGTGATCGGCGGTGTCGCCATTGCGGCAGGAATCTCCCAATTGCTGCGACTCACCGCCCCGGGCGACACCAGCAGCAAGCTCTTCCGGCTGCTCTCCGGCCTGCTCTACGTGGGCGGTGGCATCTGGACCCTGGCCTTTCCCGTGGACAGCGAGGTGAGCCTCACGCTGTTTGTGGGCTTCCTGCTCGCCTTCCAAGGGGTGATGGAACTGGCCACGGCCGCCGCGGGCCAGGGCCCGGCCCGACCGTTGGTGCTGCTCGATGGCATCATCACGGCAATTCTGGGCGTGATGCTGATCAGCGAGTGGCCCAGTGACAGCCTCTGGGCGATCGGCACCCTGTTGGGCATCGGCCTGGGCTTCTCGGCCATCAACCTGATCACCGCCCCCACCCCCAGCAGCAACGGCTGAGCAGCTCAGCCCTCGGCCTCGCCAACCCGGGCGACCAGCTGCTCAATCTGCTGGAGATAGCCGAGGAAGGTGGGCGAGTTCTCCGGGGCGTAGTTCAGGTTCCTGAACAGCCCCGTGAGCCGCAGGAAGAAATCGCGGGCTGCGGCCTTGTCGCGGAAGCGATAGGGCCGCTCGATCAAGCCAAACACCAACTCCAGACAGCGCTTCTGGCGACTGATCGGGCAGCTGGCATCCACCGGATCGAAGGCGTCCTGCTGCAGATACACCATGTCGAGAAACTCGGCCTTCAGCACCAGCAGGCCATCCTCAAGGCTCACCCCCTCCTCCCCGGCCACCTGGATCATCTGCTGCACGGCGGCGGCGCGGTGCAGCAAGTCGGTGAGCCGTCGCACCCGCGGCACCCAGTCGGGGGAGAGATGGTGGGCATACCAACCCTCCAGCTGGCCGAAGTAGCGCGACCAGGAGAGCAGCAGATCCACGGCCGGATAGCAGCGCTTGTAGGCCCGGTCGGCACTGAGCCCCAGGAAGGTTTTCACGGTGTTGAGGGTCGACTGGGTGACCGGCTCCTCGAAATTGCCGCCGGCGGGCGACACGGTGCCGATCATCGTGAGGCTGCCGACGCTGCCGTCGTTGGTGCGGATGATGCCGGCCCGCTCGTAGATGGCCTTGATCGAGGAGTCGAGGTAGGCGGGGAAGGCCTCCTCACCGGGGATCTCCTCGAGGCGGCCAGAGGTTTCGCGCATCGCCTGGGCCCAGCGGGAGGTGGAATCGGCGATCAGCAGCACGTTGAAGCCCATCTGGCGGTAGTACTCCCCCAGGGTGAGGCCGGTGTAGATCGAGGCCTCCCGCGCCGCCACCGGCATCGAGGAGGTGTTGCAGATGATGATCGTGCGATCCATGAGCGAGCCGCCGCTCTTGGGGTCGGTGAGCTTGGGAAACTCGGTGATGGTCTCCACCACCTCGCCGGCCCGCTCACCACAGGCCACCACCAGCACGATGTCCACGTCGGAGTGGCGCGAGATCAGGTTCTGCAGCACGGTTTTGCCCGCACCGAAGGGGCCAGGGATGCAGCCGGTGCCGCCGCGGGCGATGGGCAGGAAGGTGTCGATGATCCGCTGGGTGGTGATCAGCGGCTCCTCGGGGTAGAGCCGCACGCTGCTGCGCCGCTCCAGCAGCCGCTGGGGCAGGGGGCGGCGCACGGGCCAGTCCTGCACCAGGGTGAGGGGTCGGGTGCGGCCCTGCTCATCAACGACGCGGGCCACCACGGTGTGCACCGTGAAGGAGCCCTGCTGGATCCACTCCAAGCGCACATCGCCGGGCAGGTCGAAGGGCACCATGATCTTGTGGCTGAAGCGGCCCTCCTGCACGGTGCCGATGCCATCGCCGGCCCGCAGGGTGTCGCCCATGCGGGCGGTGGGCTGGAACGACCAGGTCTTGTCGGGATCCAGGGCCGCCACCTCGGCGCCCCGGGGCAGGAAGGTGCCGTAGCCGGCCGCCAGGCCGGCCAGGGGGTTCTGCAGGCCGTCGTACACCTGGGTGAGCAGGCCCGGCCCCAGCCGCACCGACAGCAGTTCGCCGGTCTGCTCCACCGGATCCCCCACGCCCACGCCGCGGGTGCTCTCAAACACCTGGGCGTCGGCCCTGGTGCCGTTCACCCGCAGCACCTCGGCCTTGAGCCGCTCCTGGCGGTCGCCATCGAGGCGCCGCGGGCAGATGTAGATCACCTCGTTCTTGAGGATCGGCCGCGGCCGATCAGTGTCCATGGCGATCGTCACCAGGTCGTCCTGCACCGCCACCACCCGGGCGAGATTGAAGGGCGGGCTGCTGGCGGTCATCGGGCCAAACCAAGGGCGAGCGGATCGCGAAACGGGCCGAGCCCCGCCGCCAGCAGCTGGCCAAAGCGGGCGGCGGCCGTGGCGGCGTCGTAGTTCGACCAGCGCTCCACCAGGCTCCAGCGGGCCAGGTAGATCACCACCGCCTCAAAGTCGAAGTTGTGGCCCAGGGCCAGGCGATCGAGTTCCCGCCAGATCAGGCCGAACAGCAGCCGCTCCAGGCCGATCAGGTCGGTGTTCTCCAGCAGGTGCGCCGCCTCGCCGATCCAGGGGAACACCCCGGCCAGCCCCAGGTTGGGGTCAAGCCAGTGGCGCTCGATGGTGGGTAGCAGGGGGCCGAAGCCCCAGGCCTGGTCGTGGGGCGGTTCCAGCTCGCCGCGGTGGCGACGGCGCAGGGCGGCAATGGTGGTGCGCAGATCGAGCCGGTGGCGCACCAGCTGCCGCAGCAGCGGGTGGTGCACCTCCTCAAAAAAGCGCTGGGCATCCGCCAGCAGCAGGGCATCACCGCGCACCGCTGCCGCGCCGGCATCCCCCACCAGCCCCTGGGAGAGGATGCCGATCGCCCGGTCGAGGCTGTGCCGGTCGGCGGGGTGCAGCAGCGAGAGGCGGCTCTGCAACTTGAGGCGGGAGATGGCCGGTTCGCGCGCCTCAAACAGCCGACCGAGGGGGGGCAGGCTGGCCATCAAGGCGGTGTAGCGGGGGCTCATTTCACCACCCCCTCCAGCAGGGCCCGGAAGCGGGGCTGCAGGTGCTCGAGAATCACATCGGCCACGGCGCGGTCGCTGAGGTCGAGCACCACCTCCCGGTCCACCAGGCGCAGGCTGAGCCCGGCGGCCTGACCCGGCCCCACCCCGAAGCTCACCCCCTCGCGCAGCATGCCGGCCGACACCAGCCGCACGAACTGGGTGAGCTCGCCGTTGGCCAGGGTCTCGGGGTTCTGGCTGAGCTCGGCCAGACCCACCGCCCGCTCCGGCAGCAGCACCTCAATCTGGTGGGAGCGATCGGCCTCAGGCCGCACCCGGCCCACCACCTCCAGGATCATCCGCTCCAGCAGCTCCTGCTTCTGCTGTTCCTCGCCCAGCAGCTGGCGCACCTCGCCGCGGAAGCGCTCCATCAGCCGGGTCTTCATCGCCAGCACCGCATCGCGCAGGGCCAGCTCCAGGGCCTGGTGGCCCGATTGCTGCAGCGATTCGGCCTGGCGGCGGGCCTCCGCCAGGATGTGATCGGCCTGCTGGCGGGCCTGCTCGAGGCTGTGGCGCGCCTCGGCCTGGGCCTCCGCCACCAGTTGCTCCGCCCGGCTCTGGCCGGCCTGCACCCCCTGATCCCGCAGCCGGGCGATCAGCGCCTCCACCCCGGCGGCCACCTGCACGGGGGTGTCCTTGCGGCTGGAGCGGGACTGGGCCATGGGAGAGGGAGCGAGGGAGAGGGGGCGGGCAGCTGGTCAGGTGGCCGGGATGCCACCGGCCGCCACCAGGGCAAACACGAAGGCGAACACGGCAAAACCCTCCACGATCGCCGCTGGCGCCAGGGCCAGGCCGAAGATCTCGGGCTTCGATTTGGAAGCGGCGATCGCCGAGGCACAGCAGAGGCCCTGGTAGACGGCCGAAACCAGGAAGGTGACCCCCGCCAGCACGCCGATGCCAAACAGCCCGCCGGCGTTGATGGGCGTGACCGAACGGTTGAGGATGAACATCACCACGATGCCGTAGATCGACATCGAGGAGGGCAGGGCCGAGAGGCCCACGAAGCGGCCATAGCCACTGTTCACCTCGAGCATGGCGCCGATGGCGGCCTGGCCGGCAATCGTGCAGCCCACGGCGGCGCCGATGGCCCCCAGGGCCACGGGGGCATAGATGCCGATCCAGCCGAGCACGGTGAGGGAGAGGTGGTCGTTCATGGCACGGGCTCCTTTTTGAGAAATGGCTGGAAGGGGGTCCCCTCACCGGAGAGGCCCCAGTTGAAGAACTCGATGAAGTTGAGGCGCAGGCCATGCACAAAGCCACTGATCACCGCCAGCAGCAGGTTGATGCCGTGGCCGAGGATCAGGATCAGGATGGCGATCGGCAGGGCCAGCACCACCCCCGACTGCAACACCTGGGTGGCCAGCTGGTTGAAGGTCACCGCCAGGGAGGCGCTGGCCAGGCCCAGGGCAAACAGCCGCAGGTAGCTCATCACATCGCCAAATAATTTGGAGATGGCGGTGAGGGAGCCCAGGCCATCCAGCAGCCGCAGCAGCAGGTGGGCCGGGTGGGTGATGCGGCGCTCGCTGGCCAGCAGCAGGATCGTCACCACTCCCCCCAGCCCCAACCCCGTGCCGAGGTGGCGGGCCCAGGGCGCACCGGCCCCCAGGTAGAGCACCAAGCCCGCCAGGATCACCGCCATCCAACCCAGGGGCCGGGCCCGAGCGGCCACACCGGTGGCCCGCAGGGCCACGATGCCATTGGCCAACAGCAGGTGCATCCCCCCCACCACCAGGGCCAGCCGCATCATGGCGTCGTAGTCGTTGAGGTCGAGCAGCTGCAGGGCCGCCAGGGGCGAGGCCGGCGGAGGCGCCAGGCCGAAATAACTGCCGGCGAAGATGCCGTAGACCAGGGCAAACCCCAGCCCGGTGACGGCCTGAACC
The DNA here is from genome assembly GCA_018400215.1 of Cyanobium sp. M55B138. Classification (GTDB taxonomy): domain Bacteria; phylum Cyanobacteriota; class Cyanobacteriia; order PCC-6307; family Cyanobiaceae; genus NIES-981. The sequence continues at coordinate 5,350 of JAGYNF010000118.1, forward strand.
CGGAAGTGCCGCCCGGCGGGGCTGCGGCCCATGCCCCGCCACAGCAGGGCCACCAGCACCGCCAGCACCAGGGCATAGCCGGCGTCGGCCAGGATCATCGCGAAGAACACCGCG
>JAGYNF010000119.1 GCA_018400215.1 Cyanobium sp. M55B138
CACCCGGCCGCCGCGGATCAGCACCACGGAGTGCTCCTGGAGGTTGTGGCCGATGCCGGGGATGTAGGCGGTTACTTCAAAGCCCGAGGTCAGCCGCACGCGGGCCACCTTGCGCAGAGCCGAGTTCGGCTTTTTGGGCGTGGAGGTGTAGACGCGGGTGCACACCCCCCGCCGCTCGGGGCAGGCGCGCAGGGCAGGTGACTTCGTCTTGCGAGTCAGGGTCTGCCGCTCAGTACGGATTAGCTGCTGGATAGTGGGCATCGAGGGCCTGAGATTCGTGGGCCGGGAACGCTGGTCAGGCGTTCAACCGATAGCGACAATCCGCCACCCTACTGGGTCGCCTGACCCCACCCCGGCTTGGATCCCCCTATTGGCCTGGCCGACTGAAGGCGGCCCCGCAGGCACAGCTGTTGATCGGACCACCGCTGCGCACCAGAAATCCACCGCCGCTCAGGTCGCCCCGGTAGTCCAGGCTGAGGCCGCTCAGCAGCACCACCTGTTGGCTCGGCGCGTAGAGCGTCACGCCGTCTGCCCGGGCAATCGGCACGCCGGCCAGGTGGCCGGGGCGCAGGCGGATCGTCCACTGCTCGCAGCCGCCTTCCACCAGGTCCAGGTGCATCAGCCCCGGGGTCCCGGCCACGGCCGCCTGGCGGCCCAGCTCGGCGGCGGCGGGGGCAGTCAGGCGCAGGCTGTGGCCCTTTGGCATGGCTGGGGCGCGGCAGTGGGTCGCAGCCGCCATCCTCGCAGGGGAGCGTTCAGTCCTGCACCAGGCCGACGCCGTTGTGCACGCGGCCGGCCACCCCCCGACCCTTCACCTGGAGACTGCCGCCCATCACCAGGCCGGTGGAGCTGCCGCCATCGAGGTTGAGGGCGTCGCGAACCCCCAGTTGGAGCAGCAGCCGCGCCGTCTCCTCCAAGGTGGGCCCCGCGCCGTTCTCCCCCTCCAGGGTCACCAGCCACACCTCGACGCCGTCGCTGGCCAGCACTGTGCGGGGTGCGCCCTGGCGCATAAAGGCCGCTGCGAAGTTTTCGGCGGCGCCGTTGAGCACCAGCCGGCCCTCCTGCAGCAGCAGGGGGCCGCCACCCACCACCTGATCGGCATCGCCCAGCGGTGTGCTGGGCCGACTGCTCAAGCTCAGGCGGCTCCCGGCAGTCCAGGGCAGAGCCACGCCGCCGCGACCCACCAACAGGGTGTCGCCCGGCCGCAGCGGCACGCCCTGTTCCAACTGTTGGCTGTTGAAGTCCTGTGCCACCACGCCCTGGCGCACCAGCAGGGCCGTCTCCCCACCGCTGAGGGAGCGATAGATGGCCCCCCAGGCGTCGTCATAGCGACTGATGCCCCGTTGCACGTAGCCGCTGTTCACCACCACCAGGGGTTCGCGCCCGCCATCCGGTCCGCTCACCCACTCCTGCAGGCTGAGGCGGCCGAACTGGGGCAAGTCCCTGCCGCTCCAGGCGGCGACGCCCCGGTTGAGGATGGGGCCGGACAGCCAGCGTCCGTTCTGCTTGAGGGCGCCGAGGGGCAGGCGCCGCACCCGGTTGAAGTAGCCACCGTTGATGGCCACCAGGGCCTGGGTTTGCTGGGCCAGTTGCGGCAAGGTGAGCAGGCCCTCCATGCCGCCCGCCGGTGGCAGTGGGGCGAGCCGCAGGGGGCCATTGCGTGGTTCGACCCGCACCGCGTTGATGCGCACGCCGCTGCGGCTCAGCCGATCCCAGCGCACGCCCCGGCCCAGCAGGGCCTGCAGCCTTGGGGAGATCGGCGTCGGGGCTGGGTCCGTGCTGCCCACCCCGCTGCCCTGGCCGCCAGAGGGCAAATCGATCACCAACCGGTTTGGCTGGCCGAGGGTGAAGATCCGCTGGGGCACCCCAGCCGTGCTGCGCAGGGCCAGGCCCGGCCCGAGGGAGCGGCTCACCAGGCCCAGCTGGCGCAATTGGGCCTGCAGCTCGCTGCTGCCGCTGATGTCCACCACCAGTTCGCTGCCGTCCTGGCGCACCAGGGCGGGCGCCGCCAGATCGAGCACCACCCGCCGGCCGGCCCCCTGAACGGAACTGCGCACCTGCACCAGGTTTGGGCTGGGCAGGCTCAGGCTGAGCTGCTGGCCGTCAGTCCCCATGCGGACGCCCAGGGCCTGCAGCAGGGGCAGGGCGTCGAGCGCCACTTCATCGGCGAGGGCCTGCTGGGCGGCCGGGGGCACCTTGAGTCCCTCGCCGAACCACTCCAGATCCAGGCTGCCGTCCGGCAGGCTGCGGCTGCTCACGCCCAGCTGGTTCTGCAGCACCTCCAGGGTGAGCCAGAGTTGCTGGGCTGGCCGTGCGCGGGGGCCGACCCAGCGCCAGCGGGCCTCCTGGCTGCGCCCATTGATCACCAGGGTGCCGCCCTCCTGCACCGTTGGGCTGGCTGGCTGCGACGGCAGCGGCGGCGGCTGGCGAGGGGCGGCGATCGCGGCCGGCACCAGCCCGGCACTGCTGAACGTGGTGGCACTCGCCGTGGCGACCGCAAGCAGGCGTTGTTGCCATCGCACTGGCATCAGGGGCGAGGCGGCAGATGTATCCGTCGACGCTAACCGTGTATCCCGGGCCGTCGATCCCTAGGATCGGAGGTTCTGCCGTTGTGGCTGTCTGCGGACGCGCTGCGACATCGGTCCCGTATCGGTCTGACTCAGCCCGCTGGGTGTCCACAGATTCAAGCCCTGCCCTCCACTGCCGGAACGTTTCGGGTTATGCCTCGACTGTCTCGCCCTGTTTGGCCCCACTGCGACAGCCCGGCCCCGGCCGCTGTGGCGGGTGAGAAAGATGCCTGCGGTGTGGGCTTTCTGGCCAGCCTGAAGGGCGAGGCCAGCCACTGGGTGCTGCAGCAGGCCCTGCGCGGCCTGACCTGCATGGAGCACCGCGGCGGTTGCGGTGGGGATGGCGATTCCGGCGATGGCTCCGGGGTGCTCTGTGGCATTCCCTGGTCGTTGCTGGAGGCCGTGTGGCCCGAGGCGGCCGCCAGCCGCGGCCTGGCCCGCGGCCTGGGCATGGTGTTTCTGCCGGCCGATCCGGCTCGCCGTGCCCAGGCCCAGGCGTTCTGCGCCGAGGAGGCCGAGCGCCTGGGGCTGCGCAGCCTCGGTTGGCGCGCGGTGCCGGTCGACCCGGCTGTGCTTGGCCCGATGGCGCGCCAAACCGCCCCGGTGATCGAGCAATGGCTGCTTGCCGCCGACGCCGATGGCGATGCCCTGGAGGCCGATCTGTTCCGCCTGCGTCGCCGCTGCGGTGACCGGGGCCGAGCCGTGTGGGGGCCTGGTCCCGGCGATCTCTATTTCGCCTCGCTCAGCAGCCGCACTGTTGTCTACAAGGGCATGGTGCGCTCGGAGGTGCTGGCGCGCTTCTACACCGACCTGCGTGACGAGCGCTTCGCCGTGACCTTTGCGGTGTACCACCGCCGCTTCAGCACCAACACCCTGCCCCGCTGGCCCCTGGCCCAGCCGATGCGCCTGCTGGGCCACAACGGTGAGATCAACACCCTGCTGGGCAACATCAACTGGGCCCGGGCCTCCGAAGCCAACCTCGACGCGGTGTGGGGGGAGTCTGCCGCCGATCTCAAGCCGGTGGTGAACCCGGCCTTCAGTGATTCGGCCAACCTCGACGCCACCCTGGAGCTGTTGGTGCGCAGCGGCCGGCCGATCACCGAGAGCCTGCTCACCCTGGTGCCGGAGGCCTTCCGCGACCAGCCCGAGCTGGCCGACAAACCCGAAATCCAGGCCTTCTACGAATATTCCGCCTGCACCCAGGAGCCCTGGGATGGCCCGGCCCTGCTGGTGTTTGCCGATGGCCGCAGCGTGGGGGCCACCCTCGATCGCAACGGCCTGCGCCCGGCCCGCTATTGCATCACCAGCGATGGCTTTGTGGTGATGGGCTCGGAGACCGGCGTGGCCGAGCTGGAGGAGAGCCGCATCCTTGAGAAGGGCCGCCTCGGCCCTGGCCAGATGCTGGCGGTCGACCTGGAAAACGGCCGGCTGCTGCACAACTGGGACGTGAAGCAGGAGGTGGCCTCGCGCCATCCCTATGGCGCCTGGCTGGCGGAGCACCGCCGCAACCTGGCGGCCCAGCCCTGGCTGCAGGAGCGCCAGCTGGGCGAGCTGGAGCTGCTGCAACACCAAACCGCCTTTGGCTTCACCGCCGAGGATCTGGAGCTGGTGATTGAGGAGATGGCCGGCGCTGGCAAGGAGCCCACCTATTGCATGGGCGACGACATCCCCCTGGCGGTGCTCTCGAACAAGCCCCATCTGCTCTACGACTACTTCAAACAGCGCTTCGCCCAGGTCACCAATCCGCCGATCGACCCGCTGCGCGAAAAGCTGGTGATGAGCCTGGAGATGCACCTGGGCCGGCGGGGCTCAGCCCTGCGGCCCGAGGCCTCGGCGGCGGCGGTGTTGCACCTGGCCAGCCCGATCCTCAACGAGGCTGAGCTGGCCGCCCTGGCCAGCCAGGGTCTGGCGGCCCACACCCTCTCCACCCTGATGCCGATCTCCGCCGGGCCGGCTGGCCTGGAGGCGGCCCTCGAGCGCCTCAGGAGCGATGCCGAAGCGGCCGTGCGGGGCGGTTGTCAGATTCTGGTGTTGAGCGATCGTGCCGGCGCGTCCGGCGGCATCAATGCCACCACCACCTACCTGCCGCCCCTGCTGGCGGTGGGGGCGGTGCACCACCACCTGCTCAACCTGGGCCTGCGGCTGCAGGCCTCGCTGGTGGTGGACACGGCCCAGTGCTGGAGCACCCACCACCTGGCCTGCCTGATCGGCTACGGCGCCAGTGCCGTGTGCCCCTGGCTCACCTGGGAAACGGCGCGCCATTGGTTGGCCCAACCCAAGGTGCAAACCAACATCGAGCGGGGCAAGTTGCCGGCCCTCACCCCCGATCAGGTGCAGGCCAATGTGCGCAAGGCCCTCGAAGATGGCCTGCGCAAGATCCTCTCCAAGATCGGTATCTCGCTGCTGGCCAGCTACCACGGCGCCCAGATCTTCGAGGCGATCGGCCTCGGCGCCGACCTGATCGAGCTGGCCTTCAAGGGCACCACCAGCCGGGTGGCGGGCCTGAGCCTGGCCGAGCTGGCCAGCGAAACCCTGAGCTTCCACACCAAGGCCTTCCCCGAGCTCAACCGCAGCAAGTTGGAGTTCATGGGTTTCGTGCAATACCGCACCGGTGGCGAGTTCCACCTCAACAGCCCGGAGATGGCCAAGGCCCTGCATGCGGCCGTCAAGGCGGGCCCCGGCTACGACCACTTCTCCACCTACAAAACCCTGCTGGAAAACCGGCCGGTCACGGCCCTGCGCGACCTACTCGAGCTCAGGCCCGCCCCCACGCCCCTGCCCCTGGATCAGGTGGAGAGCGTGGAGAGCATCTGCAGCCGCTTCTGCACCGGCGGCATGAGTCTGGGAGCCCTCTCGCGCGAGGCCCATGAGGTGCT
>JAGYNF010000012.1 GCA_018400215.1 Cyanobium sp. M55B138
TACATAAGATTTCTGGTAAAGGCTTTATCTGATTCAAGGCGATCTCGGCGCTGCTGCGGCCGGTTCGACAGCTTCGCTCTTCCAGCTGGCGCAGCGCGTCCGAACTGAGCTCCAACTCGATACTCCTAGGCAACTGATCAGGCCCTAAACGATAGCGATTGGCCACAGATTGCCGCCAACAGCTTTGCAAGTCAATCTCCGGATCATCCTCCGGAGCAGAGCCAGACGGGAAAGTATTCACGGCGACAAAGACTAAAAAGACCTGCACATATCTTAGCAGCACAATGTCCATCCCCCATCACCCCCAGCCCGATCACCCCAACAGGCGTGGCCGGGTTGGCGACTCCGCAGCCCAGTTACAAATGAGAATCAAGGGCAACTAATTGGCGCCCATCTCTGTCGGGGCCTGACTTCTCAGCCAGCCACAATGTGAGTAGGGTGCGAGTAGTAAAGGCAGAGATCGCCATGACCACCGCATCCGCCGCCAGCACCCTGGGCGTCGCCACCGGTCCAGCCGGCCGGGCCATGGCCCAACCGATGGAGGCCGGCCTGGTGGAGGCCCTGCAGCAACACATCACCATGGAGCGCCAGGCCAGCACCACCTATTTCGCCATGGCGATCTGGCTGGCCGAGCGCGAACTGCGCGGCTTTGCCCACTTCTTCAAGGGGGAAGCCAGCAACGAGCAGAACCACGCCGCCACCTTTGTCGACTACCTGATCGCCCGGGGCCAAACCGTGATCCTCCAGGACGTGCCCGCACCACGCCAGAGCTGGGATTCGGTGGAAGACATCATGGCGGCCTCCTTTTTGATGGAGGCTGATGTCACCAGCTCGCTGCAACAGCTCTACGCCACGGCCGAGCGCAGCAGCGACGTGCGCACCACCACCTTCCTGGATCCCGTGGTGGATAGCCAGGTGGCCGCGGAACATGAATTTGCCCACCTGCTCGGGCGGGTGCGCTTCGCCCAGCACCAGCCAGCTGCCCTTTTGATCATCGACAACGAGCTCAGCGACGGCAAGCACAACCCCGCCAAGCTCGCCTCCTGAGCTAACCGGGAAGCGGCCGGCTGCAGAGTTCGATCAGGAATTCCAGCGCCAGGGGATCGGCTCGGTCGCTCTCCCGCCAGCTGAGGGCCGTCGCCAGCAACTCGCGGCGACGTTCCTGCAGCCGCACCAGCTCCTGGCGCAGCCGCAGCCCCAGGCCCCGGTCCTGGCAGCGCGCCAGCAGCGCCAGCAGCTGGCCACCGCGCTGGCGGGCCCGATCCACCTCCCGGCAGAGCCCGGCCATCAGGCTGTCGGAGCAGCGCACCGAACTCGGCGCGGGGCAGGGGAGGAACAGGGGAGGAACAGGGGGCAGGGGGGTCATGGCGAGCAACAGCTCCAGCCTTGTTGAGAACTGCTCGCAACCTAGCGGCAAATGGGGGCCTTTTGCAAGCGATTCTCAATGGCAGGTCAATGGCCGGAGCCGCGCCAGGCCGCATGCACTTTTGGCGTATTCGCCTAAAGTTTTTTTATAAAGCCTTCAGAATTTGGCTGATTCAGTGTCCGGGGTCGATCTCTCCAACGCGGCCCCGTGCGATCAGGTCTCCAGCCAGCCAGGCCCCATGAGTTGGGCCCATCGCTTCGCGGAGCTCTGCGATGTGGATTTATTCGTGATCGATCCCGAAACGGGACGCTTCATCGACTGCAATCCCGCCGCCGCCCGCCGGCTGGGCTACAGCCGGGTCGAACTGCTGCAACTGGGACCGGCCCAGATTCAGGCCAACACAGGCCACGACCCCATCTGGGTGGCCCAGAAAATACGGCAACAGCTCAGCAGCGGTGGCGGCAGCTTTGCCACCCACCACCGCTGCCGCGATGGCAGCGTGCTGGATGTGCAGGTGAACCTCATCACCGCCAACCTTGAGGGCCACACCGTGCTGGTGGCGGCCGTGGAAAACCACACCCCCGTGCTCGAGGCGCAACAGGCTCTGGAGGTGCAGTTGCGGCTCTTCCAGCAGGCCGAAACCGTGCATGGCGCCGCTGGCTGGCATCACCATCTCGAATCCGGCGCCCTGGTCTGGACCCCCCAGATCCAGGCCATCGCCGGCTGCGCCCCCGCCGACTTCGCGGCTTACCTCAACCTGGTGCACCCGGACGATCGGGAACACCTGGTTCGCCGATACCACCTGGCGGTGCAACGCTGCGAGCGCCTCGACCTGCCCCACCGGCTGCTGCACGCCAATGGTGACGTGCGCCAAGTGCTGATCACGGCCCTGCCGCAATGCCATGGGCAGGAGAGCACAGGCCAGGTGTTGGGCACCCTCACGGACACCACCACCCACCACACCCTGCTGCAGAACGCCGAACAGATCCGCCTGCGGGATCCGCTCACCGACCTGCCCAACAAAATCGCCACCCTCGAGTGGCTGGAACGCCAGCTCCGCGGCCGCTCCCACAGCGCCAATCTCACGATCGTGAGCCTCGATATCGACGGCTTCCAGGAAATCAACGATTCCTTCGGTCACGCCACGGGCGACCGGCTGCTGCGCACCTTCGCCACCGTGCTGGTCTCCCAACTGGCCACCGAAGCCTGGGTGGGCCGGTTGGGCAGCGATGAATTCGTGGTGATCTATCACCGGGGGATCGGCTCCCTCGGCGAAGCGATTCACCTGGCCCGCGAGCTGCAGTTCAAGCTGCACGCCTTCGACACACTCAGCCCTGAGTTGCCCGTGCGCCCCACCGTGAGCATGGGCGTGAGCTGCTTTCCGGAGCACAGCCACGCCGCCCTACCGCTGCTGCAGTGCGCCAACACCGCCCTGATGGAGGCCAAGCGCCAGGGGCGCGGCCAGCTGCGGGCTTACTCCACCACCCTCAGCCGCCAGATTCGCGAGCGCCTGGTGCTCGATGTGGCCCTGCACAAGGCGATCTCCCGTGAACAGCTGCGCATCCTGGTGCAACCCCAGATGGATCGCAGCGGCCTGCTCTGTGGTGGCGAGGTGCTGCTGCGCTGGCGCGATCACCAGGGCAAGGAGATCACACCTGGCTTCTTCATTCCCCTGGCGGAACAGAGCGGGCTGATCTTCCCCATTTCCAACTGGGTGCTCGAAGCCACCCTGGAGCAGATCAGCCGGTGGCGGCTGGCCCAACTCACCGTGCCGCGGCTCGGCATCAACATCTCCACCCGACTGCTCGAATCCTCCGACCGCCGCCTGCCCGACCAACTCCATCGGGCCCTGGCCAACCACCGCCTCAGCCCCGAGGCCCTTGAGCTGGAAATCACGGAAACGGCCCTGCTGCGCAACCCGATCGCCGCCGCTGAAACGGTGCGCCAGCTGGCCAATGAAGGCTTTCAGATCGCCATCGACGACTTCGGCACCGGCTACTCCTCCATGGACCTGCTGCGCACCCTGCCGGTGCACAAGCTCAAGATCGACAGCAGCTTCATCCGCAACATCGGCCATTCACCGGAGGACCATTCGATCGTGGCCTCCACGATCACCCTGGCCCACGGCCTGGGCATGCTCTGCATCGCCGAGGGCGTGGAAACGGAAATCCAGCGCGACATCCTGCTGAACCTGGGCTGCGACCAGTTCCAGGGCTACTTCTACGGCCGTCCGGGCAGCGTGGAGGTCTTTGGCCAACTGCTGCTGGAACCCCAGGGCAGCCCGTCCAAGCGGCAGGCCGACCCCAATCCCCAACCCCTGGCCATTCCGCTTCAGGCAAGGGCCACCAGCTTCGACGAGCTGGTGGCCCTGCGCGGCCTGATCGACTCCTCGCTCGATGCCTATGTGCTGATGCAGACGCTCTTCGGCCCAGCCGGCGAAATCATCGACTTCACCCTGCTAGAGGCCAACGCCACGGCCTGCAGCTACATGCGGCAACAGCGGGATGGCCTGGTGGGCCAGACCCTCTGCACCCTGTTCCCCGGGGTGGTGAGCAGCGGCCTGCTCGAGCGCCTCTCCGCCTGCATGGAAAGCCGCACGCCCCTGGAGCTCGACGACTTCGCCTATCCCAACCATGAGGTGTATGGGGACACCCGCGTCTACGACCTGCGTGCCTACCCCAGCAACAACCTGCTCACGCTCACCTGGCGCGATGTCACCCTGCGCAGCCGCCGCTACCGCGACCTGGCCGAAACCGCCGACCTGCTCGAGCTGCTCACCCACAACGTGATGGGAACACTGGTGTTGCTCGATGAGGAACAACAGATCACCTGGGTCTCCGCCAGCGTGTTCACCATGACGGGCTGGACCAGTGAGCAGTGGCTGGGGCGCCCCTTTGGCGAGCTCTTTGCCACCGCCGCCGGCGTCCCCGAACCGGTGGACCTCAGCCACTGGCTGCCCCAGCCCGGGGAGGCCGGCAGCCAGAGGTTGCGCCTGGCCAACCCCCTTGGCGGCTGGTGCTGGGTGGATGTGAACTGCCGTCACCTCAATGGCCATGGCCTGCGCCAACAGGATCAACAATCCCTCCTGCCCCAGGGGGCCAAAGGCTTCGTGCTCACCCTGCACCCGGCCGACGAAACCGAACGCAAGGAGCAACGGCAGCGCCAACAGGCCAACACCGACCCCCTCACCCAACTGCTGCTCCGCACCGCCGTGCTGGAGCACCTCGACCAGCGGCTTGCCGTGGCCACCAGCCAGCAGGGGCTGGCCCTGCTGGCCCTCAGCTGCGACAACTTCAAGGCCATCAACCGCGCCCATGGCTACGCCGCCGGCGATGCCGTGCTGCAGCAGCTGGCGCGGCGCCTGCGGCAGCAGATCCGCCAGGACGACCGCGCCGGCCGGCTCAGCGGCGATGAGTTCCTGGTGCTGCTGGAGGCCATCCCCAACCAGGCCGCCGCCCTTGAGGTGGCCGAAAAACTGGTCGCCGCCCTGGCCCAACCGATCGACTGGCAGGGCTCCGAGATTCCCGTGAGCCTGTCGGTGGGCGTGGCCATCCAGGGCGCCGAAGACACCGCCTCCCAGTTGCTGGGGCGCGCCAACCAGGCCCTCGACCAGGCCCAGGCAGCCGGGGGCCACCAGATCGCCGGGGCCTGAGCTGCGCTGTCAGCCCGGCAGAATCACCCGGTCGATCACGTGCACCACGCCATTGGTGCAGGTGAGATCGGCCGTCACCACCGTGGCGTTTTTCAGCTCGAAGGGCTCGGCCCGGCGCACCGGGATCGGCGCCCCCTCCAGGCTCGGCCATTCGGTGCAGGCCACCAGGGCCTCGCGGCGATGGGCGCCGGCGATCACGTGGTACTTGAGGATGCGCGCCAGCTGGGGTGGGTTGTCCACCAGGGTCTGCACCGTGCCGGGAGGCAGGGCGGCGAAGGCGTCATCCAGCGGCGCCAGCACCGTGAACGGCCCCGGACCCTCCAGGGCAGCGCGCAAGCCAGCCGCCTCCACGGCCGCCAGCAGGGTGGAGAAGCAGCCGGCGGCAGCGGCGGTCTCGAGAATCGTGGGCATGGTTGGTTCAGCCATCAGCGGTAGTCCTGGCTCTGCACGGCGGCGATGCAGGCCTCGGGCCGCAGAAAGCGGTCCATCTGGGCCTCAAAGAAGCGGCGGTTGGCCAGCCGGTGCTCGGGGTCGGGATCATCGAGCGGGTAGAACAGCGCCCCCCGCAGGGCCTGGATCACCGCCGAGGTCACGTTCACCATCGAGCGCTGGAAGCTGATGCCCAGCTGCACCAGTTGGTCGGCCTCACCGCGCCTGTGCTGCCGGTAGAGCTCCTGCAGATAGGGGGGCAGGAAGTGCAGCATGTCCTGCATCAGCAGGGTGGGGGGAATGCCGGCGGACCCCACGGGGAACACATCGGCATAGAGGATGCCGTAGTGGAAGTCGGCCTGATCGGCCGGCACCTGACCCGCCTGGGCGTTGTAGCTCTTGGTGCCGCGAAAGGGGGAAGTGCGGTAGAACACCGCCTCCACATAGGGCAGGGCGGCTTCATAGAGCCAGGTGAAGCCTTCCCCCTTGGGCACGATCTCGAAGCACTCCCCCGCAATGAACACATGGTGGTAGATCGGCCGGCCCGCCACCGCGAAGATGCCGTTCACCAGGAAGTCCATCGCCGCGGGCACGGAGCTGAGCTTGCCCTCGTCGTAGAGGTCGCTCATCTCAAAGAACACCGGCGCCATCACCTCCCAGAAGAGGCCCAGGTTGCTGTAGAAGCTGAGCTGCTTCACCTTCTCGAGAAACATCTCGGGGAACAGCTTGTACAGCCCCAGCATCAGCGGGTTGCCCCGGAAGTAGGCCCGAATCGCCCGGTCGGCATTGGCCCGGTAGGCGTCGCCATCGAGGTAGTCGTTGAAGCGGCCGCCCATGCCCTGGTGCCAGAACATGGCCTGCATGCAGGCCTCGGCGAACTCCATGTTGATCCGGTCGTGCCAGAGGTGATGGAGAAGCTTGGGCAGGCGGGTGGTTTCGCCCCGCTCCAGGAAGGCCAGCAGTTCGGGGTGGGCCTTCTCCCCACCACGCCAGATGCGCAGCTGGGATTGATCCCCGGCGTAGCTGTTGGGGCGATCGAGATACGCCTTGGAAATGAAGTATTTGAAGGCCGGCAACGGCTCGAGGAACACCTGCTCGGCGATGTAGAGCAGGTCGCGCCAATAGAAATCCATCGGCACGGCATAGGCCTTGTAGATGCCGATGATCTGCTGCAGGTTCTCGGGGGTGTCGGGCAGCATCGAGCCACCCGCCTCCAGCCGGTGGATCACCTCGGCGTAGCGGTGGCTGGAAGGGGGAATCATGCGGGCAGCTGGGAGCGGAGGGCGAGGGCGGCGGTGGCGGTTTCACTCCAGCCGGTGAGGCCGGCGGGCCAGATGCCGCTGAGCAGCACCAATGCGGTGAGCACCAGGGCGGGCAGCCGTTCGCCCCAGCTGGTGCCCTGCCAATCGGCACGGAGGTTGTCGAGCCGGCCGAAGCCCACCCGGTTGAACAGCCGCACCGCATACACGGCCGTGAAACCCGACGCCCCGAGACACACCAGCGTGGCGCGGGGAAACACGGTCCAGCTGCCCTCAAACACCAGCAGCTCGGCAGGGAAGCCCGCCAGGCCGGGGATGCCGGCGGCGGCCATCAGGGCCAGCAGCAGCAGGGCGGCGGTGAAGGGCAGACCGCGGATCGGATTGATCAGGCCGGAGAGCTCGGCGATTTGGGTGGTGCCGGTCTTGCGCTCGATCAGGCCCACGCAGGCAAACAGCAACGCCACGATCAGGCCGTGGGCGATCACCTGGGCCACCGCCCCCTGCAGGCTCATCGGCGTGGCTGCCGCCAGCGCCAGCACCAGCAGGCCCATGTGGCCCAGGGAGCTGTAGGCCATCAGCCGGCGCATGTCGGTGGCGGCGATGGCGTTCAGCGCCCCGTACACCGCACTCACCGCACCGGCAGCGGCGATCCAGGGCGACCAAGCGGTCCACACCTCGGGCAGCAGGCCCACGCCAAAACGCAGCAGCCCGTAGGCCCCCAGTTTCGACACCGCCCCCCCCAGCAGCATCACCACCGGCGTGGGCGCCTGGCTGTAGCTGAAGGGCTGCCAGCCATGCAGCGGCACCAGCGGCAGCTTGAGGCCGAAGGCCAGCAGCAGCAGGGCCAGCACCCAGGCCTGGCCAGCAGCCGGCAGGGGATGGGCCGCCAGGGCGGCGTAACTGAAATCCACCTCGGCTCCTGCCAGGCCAGCCACCCCAGCCCCCTGGCCCAGCCAACCGAAGGCCAGCACCGCCCCCAGCAGGCTCAAACCCGACACCGCCCCGTAGATCAGGAAGCGAATGGCGGCACCGGCCCGGCGTTCCCGGCCCCAGATCGCCACCAGCAGTGTGGTGGGGATCAACACCAGCTCGTAGGCCAGCACAAACAGCAGGGCATTGCGGGCCAGGAAGGCCCCCACCACGCCCAGGTTGGTGGCCAGCAGCAGGGGGTAATAGAGGCGCGGGCGCAGCTGGTCGGCGGGGGAGGCCAGCACCGCCATGGCGGTGAGCAAGGCGGTGAGCAGCACCAGCGGCAGCGACAGCCCATCGAGGCCCAGCTCCAGGCCCAGCCCCAGCTGCGGCAGCCAGCTCAGGTTGAGATCGACCGGGGGCTGGCGCCAGGCCAGCAGGCCCACGGCCAGCTGGGCCAGGGCAGCGCCGGCCGCCAGGCCCCGCACCAGAGCGGGGCGCTCGGGGGGCAGCACGGGCAACAGCAGGCCCGCCAGCAAGGGCAGCAACAACAGCAGCAGCAAGGTCATGGCGGGGGTCTCAGGGCAGAGTGAGCAGCCAGGCCGCCATCAGCAGCACCCCCAGCACCAGGGTGAGGGCGTAGGCCTGGGAGCGGCCGGAGGTGGTGAAGCTGAGCCGGCGGGCACCGGCCATGGCCAGCGCCCCGCTGCCACCGCTGAAGCCATCCACCAGGCGGCTGTCGCTCCAGGCCCCCAGCCGCGCCAGGGCCAGCACCAGCGCCACCACGGTGCGGTGGTAGAAGCGCTCCGTCTGCATGTCGTCGGCGAGCCAGTGCTGCAGGCCCCCCAGGGAGGCCGGCAGCTCGGCCAGGCCGTGGGGCCGCAGATAAAAGAGGGCCGAGAGGCCCCCGCCCACCAGGGTGGACACCAGCAGCGGCCAGGCGAGGGGCCCCCAGCCCGGCAGGGGCGTGAGGGCATAGAGGCCGTTGCGCACCAGCAGCTGGGGCAGGTGCAGCACCAGCCCCATCAGCACCGTGGTGGGCAGCACCATCAGCCACAGCACCTCGGCGGAGCGCTGGCTGAACACGGTGGGGCGGCCACCCCAGATCTGGCCGAACACCCGGATCAAACCGGCGCTGATCAGGGCATTGGCCAGCAGCACCACCCCCCCCAGCAGCAGCGGATGGGCGCTGGCCGCGGTGAGGGCCAGCAGCTCCCGCAGGGCGGCAAAACCGGCAAACGGCGGCAGCCCCATCAGGCCGGCGGCCCCCGTGAGAAAGGCCAGACCCATCAGCGGCCGGCGACTCCACAGACCGCCGAGCTGGCTGAGGTTCTGGGTCACGTTGCTGATCACGATCGTGCCCACGCTCATCAACAACAGGGCCATCGGCAGCGGATACACCAGCAGGAGGTGATCGGCCACGGCGCTGCCGCCCAGACCCACCGCCACAAACAACAGCCCCAGCCAGCTGCTCACCAGAAAACTGAGGGCCCGCTTCACATCGATCTGGGCCAGGGCAATCAGCGAGGCCACCACGGCGGTGGAGCCCCCCACCACCACCAGCACGCTCTGCACGAAGGGGCTGAGCTCGAGCAGGGGTTCCAGTCGCAGCAGCACCCAGGCCCCGCCCACCACCACCACCGAATTGCGCAGCACCGTGGAGGGCAGGGGGCTCTCCATCGCCTCATCCAGCCAGAGGTGCAGGGGGATCTGGGCGCACTTGCCCATGGGGCCGGCGATCAGGGCCAGCAGGATCAGGGTGAAGCCCGGTGGCAGGGCCGCACCGGTGTTGCGCTGCTCAGCCGCCCAGGCCTGCAGCCCATGGAAATTCCAGGTGCCGCTGAGCGGCAGCAGGGCCACCAACCCTGCCAACAGGATCAGGTCCCCCACCCGCTTGGTGAGGAAGGCATCCCGGGCCCCCTTCACCACCAGGGGCTGGTTGGTCCAGGTGCCCACGATCAGGTAGGTGCCCAGGGTGAGCAGCTCCAGGATCAGGTAGCTGAAGAACAGCGAGTCGGTGAGCACCAGGGCGCAGAGACCCGCCTCAAAAAAGCTGAGCGAACCGAAGAAGCGGGGCCAGCCCCAGTCCATCTCCATGTAGCCGATCGCGTAGATCTGCACCAACAGATGCAGGCCCGTGATCACCGCCATGGCGATCAGGGCCGGCTCGGTGACCAGGCCATCGAAACCGATGCGCAGGCCGGCGGTGTCGAGCCAGGTCCAGCTGAAACTCACCGGCCGGTAGAGGGCCTCAGCCCCGGCGCGGGCATTGGTGTGCAGGGCGATCAGGGCCACCAGGGTGTGGCTGAAGGCCACGGCCACCATCACCAGGTTGAGATAGCCACAGGGGCGGGGCCCGGTGCGGGAGATCAACCCCGGCGACCAGGCCAGGGATGCCATGGCCGCCAACAGCGGGTAGAGGGGAATCAGCCAGGCCGCCTGGAGGGCGAAGACGGTCATGGAGGCTGGGAGCACAACCCCCAGATCGCAACGGCCGAGAAACTAAGACCGCACCCTGCCAATCGGTGCAACCGACACGATCAGAGATGAAAGGGCGGCCGGGGGGCCACCACCGCCAGGAAGGGATTTCCCTGGCCGCCAAGCCAGCCCATCGGGCCCGCAAGCCGGGTGGGCTCCGCGATCAACTCCGGCTGGCCCCAGCCCTGGGCCAGCAGCACCTTGGCCACATAGGCGAGGTGATCCCGATCGCCGCCATCGGTCCACACCTGGGGGGCCTTCTGGAAGAACATCCGGTTGGAGAAGGCCACGATCACCTGGCCGCGGGGCCGCACCACCCGCAACAACTCGGCGGCAATCGCCTCGGGCCTCTGCAGGTATTGCCAGCCCGCCACGATCAGCACCGCATCCACGCTGGCATCGTCGAGGGGCAACTGCTGATCGCTGTTGAGGTTCTGCACCCAGTGGCGATCAAGCCGCGGATTGGCCGCCAGCTCCTCGCCATTGAGGCCATGGCCGATCACCGCCTGATAGGTCACCTCCTCGGGCAGATGGCTCACCCAGCTGCTCATCAAATCCAGCACCACCGCACAGGGCGGAATCCGCTCGCGGTAGAGGGCCGTGAGCCGGGCGCGAAAGGCCCCATCGAGGTGCTGCACAAAGCGGGGCTCGGCATAAAAGAGGCTGTCATCGCTGGCATCGAGCTTGAACCGCTCGGCCTCACGCAACACCAGCACGGGCTCAACCGCCATGGACACACCTTATGGGAGCAAAGCCGCACTGCCTTGACCCTGCGGATGCGGCAGTGGGAGGATGGACAAAAAGGTTTCGATGGCTGCAACCGTACTCACCCCAGAAGGCTGGTCAGGGGCCACCAGTGGTGTGTGGACCAAGCGGGCCAACGTGGTGATCGACAACCGTCGGGGCATCAGCGTTGCCAGCGGTGACGAGCTGGTGAATGCCCGCGGCGGTGACGATGTGATCACCGGCGAGCAGAAGGATGGGGAGGGCGTGTTCATCTCCAACGACCCCCGCCGCGCCAACCTGCAGATGGGTGGGGGCAACGACACCCTCACCGGCATCAGCGAGAACGACATCGGCATCCTGAACCGGGGCTTCATCTACATGGGCAGCGGCGACGACACCATCATTGGGTCGGGCGGCAAGCTGGGCATCCGCAACCGCGGTTTCATCTACACCCAGGGGGGCGATGACGTGGTGGATGTGAGCCGCGGCGGGATCCGTGGCCGCGGGTTTGTGGACCTCGGCGGCGGCAATGACACCTTCATCGGCTTCGGCAACCACGAGGTGTACGGCGATGCCGGCAAGGACACCCTGTTGCTGCCCAAGGGCAGCTATGAGCTCTCCAAGCGCAACTCGCGCCGCTACCGCGTTGAGCGCGGCGACGACCGGCTGGAGATCATCGATTTTGAAGTGATCGGCGGCATCAACAGCAAGAAAAGTGAGCGCCTCGAGATTGATAAGGGGGGCACCTTGGTGGTGAGGAACAACGGCAGCATCACCCTCACCTGAACCAGCCCCCCCGCCGCAGGGTGGACGGGCTCAGCTGTGCTCCCGCAGGATCTCAGTGCAGGTGGTGACACAGTCACCATCGTCGAGGGAGCAGGTGGTGATGCATTCGAAGTAGGCCTCCACCGGATCAGGTGGGGTGTCCCCTCCGCCGGCAAACCCAGCCCTCTGCAGGCCCAGGGCGGCTGGCCACTCAACGCTGTGCTGGCCCAGCTGGTCGGCACGGTGCATGGTCATGGCTGATCCGCGAATTGGTTTTCACCGTATGACCATCAGCAAATCAGCACAAGCGAGTTGAGCAGGGATACTCAGCAATGGATCACGGAATGTGAAGCCCTCCTCAGATCCACACGTAAACCAGGGCCGTGGCCACGGCCATCAGCAGGATCGAAATCTGCAGCGAGGTGGGAAGGCCGTGAGCAAACCAGCCATCAAAATGAGCACCACCTTGCGGCGACGCGAGAGAGGAAAAAAGGGAGGGGTGGGGGACTGGGCATGGACGTAGTCGCAGCGTGAACAAAGGATTCTTCGAATTAGTAGAAAAATTGCGCGTTCATTTCCTGCCAGGCTTAATGCTTAAGCTGGCCACGGCCCAGCCTCTTAAACTCAGCGAAGTTACCCTACTTGTTGCAGGCTGCCCCTGGGCTGAACCGCACCAAGTAGCGGTGCCAATCACACCCCAGGTTAACGTTGATGGAGGGCCGCTTTCGCAAGCTGGGAAACCAGGACCGCCGCCGCAACATCTCCAGCCAGGGCAGCATTCGCAACCGCCAGCATGCGCGGCGCACCATCCCCTTTTCCGAGGGCCCCCACGGAGAGGTGCGCGCCCCAGATTGCCCTCGCCAGGTTGGAACTCCCCATCGGCACCGAGCTAAAGGTGGCCCTCAACGCAGTGTTGGGACGGGGCAGCATGGTGTTCCAGACCTACCTGGGCCTGCAGTTCAGTGATCCGGGTGGGATGCCCGCAGGCAGTTTTCTCGAGCGCTATCTGCTAGTAAATTTCGATGCCTGAAGCCCCCAGCGCCCAGACCATTCAGACCTGGGAACGACACAGCCGCCAGCACGGCTCCGGCATCACAGCGGCCCAGCTGGCGGGCCGCTGGACCCTGGAGCAGCTCTGGGATCGCACTGTCACGCCCCAGCCGGCCCTGGCGGCAAGCCTGCGGCTCTTGCAGGCCCAACTGCAGCTGGGGCCCGAGCCCACCACGGCCAACCCGACCCGGCTGGAGGTGCGCAACAGCGTGGCGGTGGGCGGCCTGGAGCTGCGCTTTGACGGCTGGGGCGGCCTGCAGGGACGCCGGCCCCTGCTGCACTTCAGTTTTGAGAACTTGCAGCTGAGCCTGGGCCGTTGGCGGCTGTGGCAGCAGCCCCTGGGCGAACCGGCGGCAGCACGCCGCCCCTTCTTTGCCCTGATCGCCACCGGCACCGATACGGAGGGACGCTGGCTGCTGGCCCGGGGTCGCGGTGGTGGCCTGGCCTACTGGCGCAGCACCTGCCGTGCCAGCAGGGTGTAGAGGTAATCCGGATCGCGATACTGCCCCGGCAAACAGTGATGCAGGGTGGAGAGCCGCTGCCAGCAGACGGTGCGGCGCACCTTGGCAATGGTCGTGCCCTCCTGAATCAGCAGGCGCAGGGCCTTGCAATAGAGCGGATAATTCGCTTCGAGCTCAGCAATCGTGAGGCCCGGGGGCTCCAGTGAACGAACGGACATGGCGCTGATTCCCGAACGGTGACGGGCGCGGATGGGCTGGACAAGCCCTGATCCACTCTGGGCCCAGGCCCCCCTGCAGCGATCCCCCCATCCGGGGACATTCAGAGCTGCACCATGCCGCAGCGCATGCCCTTGAGCACCGCCTGCAGCCGGTTGTTCACGTCGAGGGTCTTGAGCAGCCGCTTGGTGTAGGTCTTGGCGGTTTCCTCGCTCACCACCAGCTGCTCGGCAATGTCCCGATCGCTCAGACCACTGGCCAGCAGATCGAGCACCTCATACTCGCGCTTGGTGAGCCGCGGGCAACTCAGATAGGGCAGGTTGCCGGAGCGCAGCGATGGGCTGCGGTAGCTGTGGTGCCCCATCACCGCCATCACCGCCGCCTGCAGGGGCCGCTGGTCGCCGATGAAGTCGGCCTCCGCCACCACCGCCTCCAGCCAGGGGGCTCCCACGTACTGGGCCGGGATCACATCGCCCAGGGCCAGCACCACCACCTTCAAACCCGGCTGCGCCTCGCGGGCCTTGCGGGCCAGCTCAAAGCCGCTGCCACTCTCGAGGTAGTCGGTGCAGATCAACAGCTCGTAGGGCTCGCGGGCCAGGTAGGTGAGGCAGGTGGGCTCGTCGGTGACGGCACAGCCGATGTGGGTGCTGTCCTGGAAGCTCTCACACACCGCCCGCAGCAGGAAGCGGCCCTTCATGGCGATGGCCACCTTGCCCTGAATCGCCACCGACAACAACACCTGGTCGAGGGTGGTGCCCTCCAGGCTGCTGAGAAAGGGAGTGAGGTCCAACGAACCGCCTCCATCAGGACCAGGTTCTGTTGTGAATCCTCCTCCAGCGCCAGGCCCCCTTTGGGGAACCGGGGCCCAATTACCCCCAAATGGGGATGGTTCGTTGCCTTCAGCAGATGCGCGGCAACAACTCGCCGCTGCTGGGCAGCAGCAGCCGCTCGGTGCCGAGGGCCGTGCGCAGCAGCACCCTGGGGGCCTGGCCGGCGCCGAGCGCGGCCGCCGTGCCGATCCACACGCCGCCGCTGGGGGCCAGCAGCGAGCGGGCCATCGGCAGCTGCTGCGGCGGCACCACCAGCAGAAAGCGTCCCTCGTTGGCCAGGTGCAACGGCTCGAAGCCCAGCAGGTCGCACACCCGCGCCACCGGCTCGATCACCGGCACGTCGGCCTCGCGCACCCGCAGCTCCAGCCCCGCCCCCTCCGCCAGCTCCTGCAGGGCACTGGCCAGCCCACCGCGGGTGAGATCCCGCAGGCAGTGGGGCGTGATGCCCGCCCGCAGCAGGGTCTCCACCTGGGGCCAGAGGGGCGCACAGTCGCTCAGCACCGGTGGCTGCAGATCCAGGCCGTGGCGGGCCGCCAGGATGGCCACCCCATGGCGGCCCAGGTCGCCACTGAGCAGCAGCTGGTCGCCGGGGCGGATCGCCGCGGGCCGCACCGGCAAGGCCTGCTCCAGCGTGCCCACGCCGCTGGTGCTGATGAACAGGCCATCGGCCTTGCCCCGCTCCACCACCTTGGTGTCGCCGGTCACGATCCGCAGGCCACACTGCTCAGCCGCCGCGGCCATCGAGGCCACCACCCGGCGCAGCAGGGCCAGCGGCAACCCCTCCTCCAGGATCAGCGACACGCTCAGGTGCCGCGGCCGGGCCGCCGCCATGGCCAGGTCGTTGGCGGTGCCGATCACCGCCAGCTTGCCGATATCGCCCCCCGGAAATTCCAGGGGCTGCACCACATAGCCGTCGCAGCTGAAGGCCAGGCGGCCGTGGGGCAACGCCAGCCGGGCGGCATCGTGCAGCTCCAGCTGGGGCTCGCCGGCGCGGTGGCCGTAGAGGGGTAGCAACTCCTGGCGGATCAGCTGCTGCATCAGGCTGCCGCCGCCGCCATGGGCCAGCAGGATGCGGTCGGTCATGGAGCGGAGGGTGCCGCACGATGACACACTGTGCCCCGGCGGACGGATTGCGGGGCAGCAACCATGGCGGCGCGATCGGCAGTGCAGCGGGCTGGCCTGATCGCCCTGGCCCCGTTCAGCCTGCTCAGCGGCGCCAAGTCGTTTATCGACAACCCGGTGATCGGCAGCCGCCGGCTCAACCGGCTGGGCCTGCATGTGGGCCGCATCCGCCTGGCCGACGCCCTCACCGGCCAGCGGCGGGCGCGGCTGGGCCGCCAGCTGAGCGCGGTCGACCGGGCCCACTACGCCGAACACGGCTATGTAATTCGCGACAACCTGCTGCCCGCCGAGCAATTTGAGGCATTGCGGCGGGAGGTGTATGGCAGCACCTGGCCACTGCTGGAGATGCGCCAGGGCAGCAGCATCACCCGGCGGGTGGTGCTCAACCGCGCCGCCCTGCGCCGCAGCCACCCCGCCCTGGAGCAGCTGCTGGCCGATGCCGAGATCCGCCGGCTGATCCGCTACGTGGCGGGCACCGGCGCCGAACCGATCTTCTCACTGCAGGCCATCCTCAGCGGCCTGCCCAGCCCCACGGCCGACCCCCAGACCCACCTGCACGCCGACACCTTCCACTCGATCGCCAAGGCCTGGTTCTTCCTGCACGATGTGGAGGCCAGCGAGGGGCCCTTTGCCTATGTGCCCGGGTCGCACCGCATGACCCCCGCACGCCTGGCCTGGGAGCAGCAGCAGAGCCTCAGCGCCGCCCGCCACCCGATCAAATACCACGCCCGCGGCTCGTTCCGCGTCAGCGACGCCGACCTGCGGGCGATGGGGCTGCCGCCGCCGCGGCGCTTTGCGGTGAAGGCCAACACCCTGGTGGTGGCCGACACCCGCGGCTTCCATGGCCGCACGCCCAGCGCCCAGCCCGGCTGCCGGGTGGAGCTCTACGCCTCGCTGCGCCGCAACCCCTTCCTGCCCTGGAACGGCCTCGATCCCCTCAGCCTGCCGGGGGTGGCCGGACGGATCGGCAGCCTGCAGATGGCCGCGCTGGAGAGGCTCAGCGCCCTGGGGCTGGCCAAGATGCCGTGGGTGCCGCGCGGTCAGGGGCGGATCGATGCCCCGGCCGCAGCCGGCCGGTAGCGGGCATAGGCGGCGCAGGCCCCCTCGCTCGACACCATCGGCGCGCCCAGGGGATGGTCGGGGGTGCAGGCGCCGCCGAAGGCGGGGCAGTCGGGCGGCTGGGCCAGGCCGCGCAGGATCTGGCCGCTGATGCAGGGATTGGCGGTGGGATCGGCGCCGCCCAGGGCCGTGAGCCCAAAGCGCTCCTGGGCATCCAGGCGGCGATAGGGGCCCCGCAGGGCCAGGCCGCTGGCGGGCAGCACCCCCAGCCCGCGCCAGGGTTGGTCGACCACCGCGAACACCGTCTCGATCAGGGCGCGCGCCGCCGGGTTGCCGCCGGGGCGCACCACGCTGCCGTAGGCGTTCTGCACGCCGGCCTGGCCCGCCTCCAGCTGGCGCACACAGGCCAGCAGGCCCGCCATCAGCTCCTGGGGCGCAAAGCCGGTGACCACCACCGGCACCCGGTAGCGGGCGCTGAGGGCCTCCAGCTCCGCCAACCCCATCACCGTGCCCACATGGCCCGCCGCCAGAAAGCCCTGCACCCGGTTGGCCGGCTCGGCCAGGATCGCCGCCATCGCCGGCGCCACACGCACGTGGGCCACCAGCAGCGACAGATTGGCCAGGCCCAGCGCCAGCGCCTGGCGAGCCAGCAGGGCGGTGGCCGGCGCCGTGGTCTCGAACCCCACCGCCAGGAACACCACCTGGCGCTCGGGGTGCTGCTGGGCCAGGCCGATCGCCTGCAGGGGGGAGGTGAGCAGGCGCACGTCGCCGCCGCCGGCCCGCACGCCCAGCAGGTCGTCGCCGCTGGCGCTGCCGGGCACCCGCAGCATGTCGCCGTAGGAGCAGAGGATCACCTCGGGGCGGCGGGCCAGCTGCAGGGCCGCATCGATCGTGGCCGCCGGCGTCACGCACACCGGGCAGCCGGGCCCGTGGATCAGCCGCACCCCCGGCGGCAGCAGCTGGTCCAGCCCCCAGCGCACGATCGCGTGGGTCTGGCCGCCGCACACCTCCATCAACGTCCAGGGGCGGGTGGTGAGGGCCGCCAGGGCCGCGGCCAGCTCAGCTGTCATGCACCAGCCCCGGCCAGGGCCCCTGCACCGCCCGCAGATACTGGGCCCGCTCGTAGCCGCC
>JAGYNF010000120.1 GCA_018400215.1 Cyanobium sp. M55B138
GGCCAGGACCGTTGGTGCGCACCTGGGTGAAGTCGTCGTTGCCATTGAGCAGCAGCGGTTTGCCCGCCAGGCTCACCTCCAGGGCCGCCAGGGCCAGGGCCGCCGGATCGCAGCCCTGTTCCTGGGCCACCCGTTGCAGGATCTCGCTCAACAGCGCCCGCTCCTCGGGGTTGCTGCTGCTCTGCTGGTGGGCCGTGGTGAGCCGCAGCCGCAGGCGGTCGAGGCGGTGCTGGTTGATGGTGGCGTTGCTGGGCACCTCCATCGGCTCGATCGGTTTGCCCACCGCCCGCTCGAGGCCGCCCAGGAAGCGACGCTCCCGCGGCGTGAGAAACAGAATCGCCTCACCGTTGCGGCCGGCCCGGCCGGTGCGGCCGATGCGGTGCACGTAGGCCTCGCTGTCGAAGGGGATGTCGTAGTTGATCACCAGGCCGATGCGCTCCACATCCAGACCGCGGGCCGCCACGTCGGTGGCCACCAGCACGTCCACCTGGCCGCTCTTGAGCCGCTCGATCGTGCGCTCCCGCTGGGCCTGGGGCACGTCGCCGTTGAGCACGGCCACGTCGTAGCCATGGGCCTCCAGCGATTCGGCCACCGTGAGGGTGATCGCCTTGGTGCGGGCAAAGATGATCACTCCCTCACCGCCCTCGCTCTCCAGCACCCGCTCCAGGGCGGGCAGCTTGTGGGGCCCCTGCACCACCAGATAGCGCTGGCGGATGCGGCTGGCGTCGGCCGCCTTGGTGCGGATGGTGATCTCCGCCGGGCTGTTCAGATACTTCTGGGAAATCCGCCGGATCTCTGCCGGCATGGTGGCGGAGAACAGCACCACCTGCCGCTGTTCGGGCAGCTGCTCCAGCACCCACTCCACGTCGTCGATGAAGCCCATGCGCAGCATCTCGTCGGCCTCATCGAGCACCAGGGCCTTCAGGCCCGAGAGGTCGAGGGTGCCCTGGCGCATGTGGTCCATCACCCGGCCGGGGGTGCCCACCACGATCTGCACACCACGCTTGAGCTGGTGAATCTGGTCGCGGAAATCGGCACCGCCGTAGATGGCCATGGTGCGCACCCCGGGCAGCTTGGCGGCGTAGCTGTTGAAGGCCGCCGCCACCTGCAGCGCCAGCTCCCGGGTGGGGGCCAGCACCAGCACCTGGGGGCTGCGCTGGTCGGGGTCGAGGCCGGCCAGCATCGGCAGGGCGAAGGCCGCCGTTTTGCCGGTACCGGTTTGGGCCTGACCCACCAGGTCACGGCCCAGCATCAATTCGGGGATGGCCGCCTGCTGAATCGGGGAGGGCTCGCTGTAGCCGATGGCGGCCAGGCCCTCGAGCAGTTGGGCGCCCAGGCCGAAGCGGGCAAAGCCACTGGCAGGGGTCACCGTTGCCGGTGGCTCCTCTGGGGTTGTTTCCGGTGCCGTTGCCGGGGTTGTGGCGGTTGTGTCGCTGGACGTGGTGTCCGTGGTCGCGCAGGGCCCGTCCGCGGAGGGGGTCTCGCTGCTGGTCAAATTCGTCAAAGAAGTCAAAAACGGATCTCGGAGATGTCGTCGGGCCGAACTGGGACGAGGCCCTGCTGACAGGTCTGTCCTTCTACGCAGGCCCGGCAGGATCCCAGTGTTCAAGAACCGAATTCGATCCCTGCCCATCGACGCGAGCCCCAAATGGGACGCGACTCCATTCCAACGTGGGAAGCACGCATGCGTCGGTGGGGTGCGGAGAATGGGTCCGGCCCCGTTGTGATGCTGTTGCGCTTCGCCTGTGTCTGCCTAGCCCTTGAAAAAGGCTGAAATTAAACTCTATCAGGTGCATCGCCTGTCGCAACCCCATCTGCGCAGCGGACGGTGTTGTCGCAGAGGACGGTGTTGTCGCAGCGGCCGTAGTCGTCGGCGAAGCGTTCGATGTCGTCTTCGCTGAGCAGCTGGCCCCGTTGCAGCTCGATGATCACCAGCTCGCCAGGGCCCTCGGCCGCGGCCCGATGCCGGCAGTGCATGGGGATCTCCACGCTGTCGCCGGGGGCCAGCTTCTGCTGGTGGTCCTCAAGCCAGACGCTGCCGCAGCCGGCCGCCACCAGCCAGTGTTCGCTGCGGTGCAGGTGTCTCTGCAGGCTGAGGCGCTGGCCGCTGCGGATCACCAGGCGTTTGAGCTTGTAGCCCTCCCCCTCCGCCAGGGTCTCAAACCAGCCCCAGGGGCGCTCGCTGGAGTTGGCGATGGCGGCATCAGGCACGGGCTGGGTTGGCGGAGGGGCTGCCGTGGGGCGTTGTGATCAGGTGGGCCTGCTGGCGCGCCCGGGTGAGGGCGGTGTACAGCAGCCGATCGCAGTTGCGCTCACTCTCGGGCAGGAGCACCCAAACCTCGTGGGCCTCACTGCCCTGGGCCTTGTGCACCGTGAGGGCCAGGGCTGGCTGCACCGCCGGCAGCTGGGCCGGATGCACCCAGAGGGGCTCCCCTGATCCGGCCGGGGCAAACAGCAGCCGCCGTTCCCCCTGGCGTTCCACCAGCACGCCCAGGTCGCCGTTGGCCAGCCCCAGTTCGTCCTGGTTCACGCTGCAGAGCACCGGGGTGCCCAGGGGCCAGTGGCGGGGGCCGCGCTCAAGGCCTTCGCCCAGCAGGGCCCGGTGCACCGCGTCCACACCCCAGGGCCCCTTGCGCACCGGACTCAACACCAGGCACTGCTCGAGGCGGGCCAGCAGCCGCTCTGCCCCGGCTGGAGTCGCCAGGTGTTCGGGCTCACTGAGCTGCTGCAGCTGGGCCTGGTGCGCCCGCAGCCGCTCCACCAGCAGGGTTGGCAGGCGCTGGGGTTGGCTGGGATGCCAGTGCAGGTTGGCCCCGGCTTTGAGGAGGGCCAGTTGCCCCTTCAGGGCCAGGCCATGGCCGGCGGGAGTGCCGGGTGGGGGCTCGCTGGTGAGCTGGCTGCGCAGCCAGGCGGCCAGCCCCGCGATCGCTCCGGCGTTGCGGTAGCCCGTGCGCAGTTGCACCGCGGCCTCCGCCAGGGCCAGGCGTTGCTCCGGCCGCTGCAGCTCCAGCAGCACGGGCCCCGGTGCCACGGGCGGCAGCTGGGCGCCATCCCCCACCAGCACCAGCTGGGCGCTCTCTGGCAGGGCGTCCAGCAGGGCCTCCATCAGGGCCAGGTCGACCATCGACACCTCATCCACCACCAGCAGATCGAGGTCGAGCGGGTGGTGGCGATGGCGGCGGAAGCGCTCACCCTGGCTCTCCAGCAACCGGTGCAGGGTGCTGCAGCTGAGGTCGGGGTGGGCGCTGGCAATGGCGCTCCGCAGCCGCGCCGCAGCCTTGCCGGTGGGGGCGGCCAGGTGGATGCGGCAGCTGGGCCTCTGGGCCCGCACGGCGGCGAGCATCCGGGCCACGGTGCTGGTTTTGCCGGTGCCAGGTCCCCCCTCCAGCAGCACCAGCCGGTGGCGCAGCACGGCGGCCACCGCCCGCTGCTGGTCGGCATCCAGGCCGTCGCCGTGGGCCTCCACCAGGGCTGCGATCGCGGACGGGGCAGGGGCCTCGGGCGGGGCACAGGCGGCCCGCTGCAGCAGCTGCTGCAGCACCCCCTGGCGCTGCTGGTGCCAGCGGCGCCAGGCCAGCCGCCCCTCCGCCAGCACCAGCGGGCTGGCCTCGCCCGCGGCCAGGGGCGAGGCCGCCACCGCCGCCTGCTCCGCGGCCGTGAGGGGGATCTCCAGCTGGCCCTCCGCCAGGGCGAGGCTGAGGGCAGCCAGCAGGCCGGCCAGGTCCCCTGGCTGGCCGGGCGCGGCCGGGCAGTGATAGAGCCGCGGCAGGGCCTCGACCAGGCTGGCGGCCAGGGCGTCCACCCAGGCGCTCCCCGCTTCGTTCATGGCCCCTGCCCCGCACCGGCCAGGGTTTGATCCAGGGCCAGCAGGCGCTGCAGGGGCGGCTGGTCGAAGAACAGCCCCGGCGCCGGTTGGGGTGCCCCGGCTTCGGGCAGGCCACGCAAGAACACATAGAGGTAGCCGCCCAGGTGCTGCTCTGGCCGGTAGCCCGGCAGCCGCCAGGCCAGGTAGCGGTGCAGGGCCACCAGATAGAGGTGGGCCTGGAGGGGGTAGTGGTTGGCGGCCATCAGGGCGGTGAGGCTGGCGGCGCCGTAGTGGCGGGGGCCGCAGTGCAGCGGACTGCCATCACCATCCCGTTCCCCCAGCCAGTTGCTCTTCCAGTCCACCACCCACCAGCGTTCGTCGTGCTCGAAGATCAGGTCGATCGAGCCGGTGAGAAAACCCTGGCTGGCCACCGGCAGCATGGCCAGCTGGCGCGCGTAGTCCGCCCCGAACCGGTCGTCGGGATGGTGGGCGAAGGCGGCGGCCAGATCCGCGGCCCGCACTGGCGCCAGGGGCAGGTCGAAGTTCATCTCCCGCAGCAGGCTGTCGTGGGCCAGATCCCCCAGGCGCAGGCACCCCAACGGCCCCCCCAGGGGCAGCTGCCGCAGCCGCTCCAGCCCCGCCAGCAGGGGGGGGAGGTGCTGGCCGTCGATGCCGGCCCGGCGCAGTTCGGCGCTGCACAGTTCGGCCTGGCCGGCGAGCGGCTGCTGTAGATCGAGCTGCTCCAGGATGCGGTGCAGGCAGTCGCCGGCCTGGCTGCCGCGGGGGAAGCTCGCCAGGGGCCCGTCGGCCTCCCGGCTCTCCTGGGCGCCAGGCTGTTGCTCGGGGTCGCAGGTGCGGGCATCGGTTTCGCGTCCCTCCTCCAGGGCGGCAGGACTGCTGGCGTGGCTGCCGTGGGTCCAGCTGGAATAGCTGCTGCGCCCCCAGCTGCTGTCGAAGCGGCGCCCGGGCCTCGGCCCGCAGGCCAGCGCTGCCGTCGCCGCTGCCGCCGCTGGTTGATAGGCCACCAGCACCCCGGGCGCCGGTGGCTGCCGCACCGCCACGGGTAGCTGCCGCCTGGCGATCTCCCCCTGGAGTCGCTCCAGCCATTCGGCATCGCTGCGCCCCTGGTAGGGGTCGTGGTCGGGGTCGGGCGCCCCGTCCTGGCTGAACAGCCAGGGGTGGAGTGGATTGCCCTGCTGGCCAGTCGCGGGCCCCCAGGCCAGCAGCAGCAGGCGCTGGGCCCGGGTGGCGGCCACGTAGGCCAGCCGCTCCCGCTCCGCCAGTTCGGCCTGGAGCTGCTGGCGGCGGGCGCTGTATCCCGGCCCCCACTGGCCGTTGCGGTGCAGGTCGAGCTGTGGCTCGCGGCAGCCCTCGGGCTGCCAGCGCACCCCCGGCCGGGGCCGGCCGCCTGGGCTGGTGCCACTGGGCGCCTGCCAGAGGAATGGGCAGATCACCACCGGGTATTCCAGCCCCTTGCTGCGGTGCACGGTCACCACCGCCACCGCCTCATCCACCCCGTCGCTGTGGGGCTGGTGGCTCTCCGGCACCTGGCGGTCGGGCTCCAGCCGCAGCCGCCGCA
>JAGYNF010000121.1 GCA_018400215.1 Cyanobium sp. M55B138
GATATGACTTTTGCACAATCCATTGATTGGAGCGCTACATCGCTTCGGTGGTGGGGGCGGAGATGCCCAGCAGTTGGTCGATGGAGGCCCTGCGGGCCCAGGCGGTGGCCGCCCGCTCCTATGCCCTGGCCCACATGGCCCGTCCAGCCAACCGGCACTGGCACCTGGGCGATACCACCCGGTGGCAGGCCTACCGGGGTCTGGGCAGTGTCACCGACCCCACCAGGGAGGCCGCTGCCAGCACGACAGGGCTGATCCTCAGCTATCAGGGCGCCATTGTGGAGAGTTTGTATGCAGCCACCACCCAGATCACCGTGGAGGCCCATGGACACCTCGGCGCCAGCATGAGCCAACACGGGGCCCAGGAGCTGGCCCAACAGGGCTATCGCTACAACCAGATCCTCGGCCACTACTACCGGGGTGCCTCGCTGGCCCGCCTCCAGGCCGGTGCCTCGAGCTGAGGAGCTCTGGCAGAGGGCCCTGGCCTGCTCCCAGCGGGCCCTCGACACTGGCGCCCTGGTGCCGTTGGCCACCGAGCTGGTGGCCTGGCCTGGCCTGGCGCCATTTCTGATGCGGCGGTTGGTGAGCCACACCCCCAAGCATCTCCGGGCTGGTGGTCCCAAACCCAATCCCTTCCTGCCCTGGGATCCCCGGCTGGAGGTGTCCCGGCTGGGGGACAGCCACGTGGTGCTGCTGAACAAATATCCCGTCGAGCCCGGCCACGTGCTGGTGATCAGCCAGCAGTGGCAACCCCAGTCCGGCTGGTTAAGCCAGCAGGATTGGCGGGTCGTGGCCGAAGTGGATGGCGACACGGGGGGCCTGTGGTTCTTCAACAGCTGTGCGGCAGCAGGGGCCAGCCAGCCCCACCGGCACCTGCAGCTCCTGCCGCGCAGGCCCGGGGAGGACAGCTGTCCCCTGGCCCCCCTGATCCACGCCCAGCTCAGGGGAGGCCTGGCCTGGCCGTGGCGCTATGCGATCAGTCCCCGCAGCCAGAAAGGGGCGACGGCCGATGAGCTGGAGCATCTGTATGGGCAGCACGCCGGGCTGTTGGGCCTGGGCGATCCCCGCCACGATCCCCAACCGCGCCATCCCTACAACCTGCTGTTCAACGACCACTGGCTGCTCACCGTGCGGCGGGAGCGGGAGCACTGTGCGGGCTTCAGCCTCAATGCGCTCGGCTTCGCCGGTTACCTGCTCGCCACCGATGGTTCGGATCTCCACTGGCTGCGGCGCGAGGGCCCCTGGCAACTGCTGAGGGCGGTGGCGTCGCCCGTGCCTTGAGGAGAAGCAACCACCGGGGCCAGGATGATTCCGTGGTTTCACGGTTGCGCAGTCGGCAGCGGTTGGGGCTGGTTGGAAAAGGAGCGGCACAAGCCCGTCTCCCCGTTGTCCAACCGTCCATCTCCTGGCATGTCGCCATCCACCCTCACCTCCCGGTCGCCAGCCCAAGCGGCCCCCCTGTCCCGTTCACTGCAGCAACGCAATGCCCGGATCGAGCGCTACCGCCAGGTGGTGCGTCCCATCGCCCTGCACTACCACCGGCGCTGCGCTGAACCACTCGACGATCTCATCCAAGTGGGACTGCTCGGACTGCTTCGGGCCGCCGAGCTCTACTGCCGCCAACGCCAGACGCCCTTTGATGCCTTCGCCAGGCCCCATGTCAGGGGCGCCATCCTTCACTATCTGCGGGATCAAGCGGCCGCCGTGCGACTGCCGCGACGGTTGGAGGAACAGCATCACCAGCTGAACCGACTGCAACGACAGGGATGTGCCCCTGGTCCGGCAGACCGGTTCAGGCAGGAGATGGGCCTGAATGTGGAGCAGTGGCAGCGCCTCCTGGAGAGCCGCCAGCATCGCCGCACCCTCAGCCTCGACCAGCTACTGCTCGATCCCAGTGAGGCCGAAAAGTTGGTGGGATCCAGCGGCGCAGAGGCTGGTGAGGGCGCTGCCTTCCCCAATGCCCTCCAGCTGCTGACCCAGCTGGAGGCGGACCAGCGGGCGGTGCTGGAGCGGGTGGTGTTGGCCGGCTGGAGTTACCGACGCACCGGCCAGGCCCTGGCGATCAGCCCGATGACGGTGCAACGGCGGCTGCGCAGGGGGCTAGAGCGGCTGAGGGAGCTGCTCAACCCTGAGGGGACGCACTGCCATCGCGCTGCATCTGTCGCTCCAGCGTGCTGATCGCCGCCTCCAGGGCAGCGAGCTGCCGCTCGGCGCCGTCCCGCCAGAAGCGCAGCATGCGCAGCTTGCGCTCCTGGTGGCGGTGCATGCTGGAGGAACCAGCCTCCCCGTCTGAGCAACATCCAAAGAATGGAACCATGGCACTATGCTCCGAATCGTCTTGGTTTTAGCTAAGAACTCAGGCCGGCCGAGAGGTCGCCCACTGCTCACGCCCCTGGGACTTCAGCACTGCTCCCCCACTCCAGACATCGTTTGCGTTCGATCGGCCCCATGCCTTTGATGCAGTCCCTGCTCGGAGTGGTGGTTGGAGTGGCCGTCGTCGCCCCCGCCCTTCCCTGCCAGGCCCAGGTGGCCCTCATGGCTGGTCAGCGGGCCAAGCCCCTCAACGGCACGTTCAACCGGGTGCCCGTGCTCCATTCGAACCAGCCGGAGGAGGTGGAGGGGCCGGGCATCCTGATTTCCACGGCCCCCGGGGTGGCCTACGCCGCCGAGAACGGCATGGCTCTGCAAAATGCCGAATACACCTTTAACGGTGAGTTCGGCCTGCACCTGCACCACAAGTATTTCCCGTCCTATCGGGGGCAGATCCGGGCCGATCAACGGCGCACGGAGCTCACCGTTGGCGTGATTCTGATCAATCCTGGCCAGGTGCCGGTCACCATTCAATTCGAACAGGGGGCGGTGCGCAACAGCTTCGAGGCGCCCTACCTCGCCGACAACCTGATGGGGGTCAAGCCCCTGGGGCGGCGTCCCTGGAATACCGGGCCGGGGGATGCCACGGCCGTGCAGATGTTGCGTGGCCAACTCGACCGCAACCTGGCCAATGCGGTGGTGATCCCCGCCCGTAGCCGCATTGTGCTGTTGCGCACCCAGCTGCCGGCGCTGGGGATTGCCAATGGCCTGCTGCGGGGCCGCAGCAATGGCCCCTTTCAGATGGCGGTGGTGGCCGCCAGCAATCCCTATAGCGATGGCGACCTGATCGCCGTGCTGGACCGTCGTCGTCTGGCCCCTGGCCGGGTGTATCTGAATCGCCTCAGTGATATCCAAAGCCGACGGGTGTTCTCCAGGGTGGGGGGTGTGGCCCTGGGCGACACCTTCCAGGCTGAAGTGCGCCACGACCTCAGGAAGGAGGGCCCGCTGCATGTGCCATTCACCAGCACCAGCCGTCACCACTTCGGCACGCGCGATGTGCAGGTCAATCCCCTTGCAGCCCGCATGGTCGATTCCGCCGTCGACAACGTGGGGACCTATGGCGTTCGCTTTGACGTGGACCTCAACCTCTATGGATCAGGTCCCTATGAGTTGGTGTTGAGCCATCCGTCGGCATCGGGAGCCACGCAACCCTTTACGGCGTTTCGCGGCTCCCTGCAGGTGCGCACCAAGGATGGTTTGGAGGAGATGCACCTCGGCATGCGCTCCGGTGAGAGTCACGCGCTCACCACCCTGAATCTGCGGCCTGGGGTGGTCAATCCGGTGCGGGTGAGCCTGGTCTATCCCGCCGATGCCACCCCCGGGCACCTGCTCAGTGTGGTTCCCAGCAGCCAGTTGGCCGTCGTCCAGGCGCGCCAGCGTCAGCAGCCTGACCTTCCGGCAGCAGCCACCCCCAATCCTCTCTTGGGGCCTGCACCGATCCGGCCGCCCAACCGGCTGGCATCGCCGAGGCCGGCGCAGCCCCCGGGAGTGAACCCCCAATTGCTGGATCGCTACCAGGATGCAGTGGAGGCCCAGCAGCAGATCCTGCGCGGCCTGATGGGCCGTTGATGCCGGTTCAGCCCAGCCTGTGAGCGACGAGGAGCGCCAGCCACGCACGGTCAGCCTGAAGCTCAGCGCGGCGTTGATTGCTCGCCTGGATGGCCTCAAGGGTGAATATGGCCTGCGCAGTCGCGGGGCCATCGTTGAGCGGCTGCTCAATGAGCTGTTTGCACCGGAGCCCGACCAGTCGGAGGGGGGAGGCGCTGCCGCCGCCGAAGGGGCGGGCAGCGAGCCCCTGTCCCAATCCGATGGCGCCTTCGATGAGCGCGGTGCCCTGGTGTTGGTGAACCGTGGCGGGCCTGACCAACTGGCCCTCGACCTGGCGTTGCGGCCTGAACACCCTGATCCGGCATACCCGGAACTCCCCGACAGTCCACCCCGCAACCGCGGCATTGATCTGCCGGGATTCGTTCGCCGACAGTCAGACCAATTGCGCCGCAGTCTCCATCCCAGGCCACCGGCCAGTGCAGACAGCCTCGACCCCCTGCCCCAGGTGCAGGGGGAGTTGGTGCAACAGGCCCTGGAACGGGTGCGCAGCCATTGGCACGAGCTCTACGGCAGTGATGCCAATGGGGCGGTGCTGGAGGCCGCCATGGTGTGGCTCGCCCAGGACATCTGGCCCCAGAGCGATCAGAGTGAGGGCCGTCCCTTCAGCTGGACCCTGGCGACGGAGGTGATGCGCAATCTGGCGGCGGACTGGCCGGTTGATGCCCCCAGCTTTGAACGGGTGATGGTGGCAGCCGGCGTGCTGGAGGATCCCTTCAGCGGCTCCACGCTGGTGCTGCGCCTGCCCACGCTGATCCGCCGCTTCGTGCATCGGTTTCGGCGGCGGCGGGGCACGTCGTTCCACACCCTGGAGCACACCATGAGCCTGCATGGCGCCTTGAAGCTGTTGCAGTTGCCAACGGCTGCCGGTCAACGCCTCACCTTGCCGCAGATCCGCGAGGCCTATCGCGAGATGGCCCTGGCCCACCATCCCGATTCCGGCGGCAGCGAGGAGGCGATGCGGCGGCTGAATGAGGCCTACCAGCTGCTGAAGGAGCTATACCGCAATCCGACTGCTTGATCGCAGGTCCCAGATGAGACTAGTCCTGGGTCTGCCTATGGGTCTAGCTAGAGACCTGTGCGTCTCTTCTTGGTCTTATCGGTCGTGGCCGCCAGGCGGCGTCCCATGGCCATGGCAGTCTGTTTGCATGTCTCAGCTTGGACTCTGATCCAGTCCTATGACGTGTCGCAAGCGCGATTGCTGGATGAGTCCTCTGTCGCACTCTACTCAGATGGGAATCAGAAAAACGATCATTTCTGATCGACGCTTCCGCAGAGATAGCCATCCGAACAGCCAATCCCATCGATCACCCCAGGCCCCTGGCGAGGGCATCCGCTCCTGTCCAGGACCCGGACATCGGCTTGTCCAGTCAACTAGCGCGCTTTTAACAAGCTAGGCAGGGGA
>JAGYNF010000122.1 GCA_018400215.1 Cyanobium sp. M55B138
GCGATGCCCTGATCGGCAGCGCCCTCGATCCAGACGAGGGGGTGCCGGCCGGAGCCCTCAGCCGCGCGCCGCGCTTGCGCATCGCCACCGAGGGCGCCGCCGGCGGCTGGTGTGAACCGGGCGGCCGCTACCCGGCCCTGCCCCTGGCGGCCCCCCTGGTCGACAGCTATGGCTGCGGCGACAGCTTCGCCGCCGGGGTGACCGCAGGGCTGGCGGCGGGCTGGCCGGCCGCCGATGCCATTGCGCTGGGGGCCCGCTGCGGGGCCGCCTGCGCCAGCGTGTTTGGGCCCTACCCAGGGCGCTAGCGACCCATCAGCAGGGGCCATCCACAAAACAGCGGCCCACAAAGGGGGATGTCATGGCGCGCAGCAGGGCGCTGTAGCTGGGCTGGAAGTGCTGCTCATCGCCCACCCGCAAGCTGCTGCCGGCGCTCTCTACCACCAGATGGTCGCTGGAGGCCCCGCGGATGGTCACCCCCACGGGGGGGGTGAGGCCGGCCGGGTCGACATCCTGTTCCCCCAGGGCCAGCAGGGCCCGCTGCACCCCGGGCGGCCCATCGGGCTGCGCAGCGGCCGTTGGGCTGGCAAAGCTGGTGAGCCCGCGTTCGCCCCAGGCCTGGCTGGGCTTGGCCTTGGCCTCGATCACCTCCGCCACCAGGGTGATCGCATTGGTGTAGAGACCTGGAATCGCCGTGCGGCCCAGGGGCTCCCGCCCCAGCAAGAGGGCCTCCCCCAGCCGCAGATGGTTGATCCGCCCAGGATCCCCCCCGGCGGCAAGCCAGGGCAGGTTGGCGGAGTTGCCCCCAGAACACCAGGGCAGGCGCAGGGCAAAGCGCCGCTCCAGGGCCGTGGTGAGCCGCGAGAGTTCCGCCATGTTTGTGGCATCTGGGGCGATGCCGTGCTGGCAGCCCAGGTTGGTGCCGAGCCCCATCAGCCGCAGGCTGGGCAGGGCCAGGGTGCGCTGCACCACCGGCTCCAGATCCACCGGCATGATCCCCTCGCGCAGATCGCCAAGTTCCACCATCAGCAGCACCCCATGGCGGAGCCCCTGCTGGGCGGCCGTGGCCGCCAGCGCCTCCAGCACCGCCAGTTCGCTGTTGCAGCTGATCGCGGCATGGGCCACCACCCGCTCCACCTGGCTGAGCATCGGCGAGCGAATCAACAGCATCGGCACCGTGAGGCCACTGCGGCCCAGGGCCTCGATGGTTTCGATCCGCGCCTCACCGATCGAACCCACCCCGGCAGCCACCCAGGTGCGCACAATCTCCACCAGGCCGAGCGTCGCCTTGCTGACACCCGTCACGGCGATCCCCTGGTGGCCCAGCCGCTCCACCAGGGTTCGGGCGTTGTGGTGCAGCCGCTCGAGGTGGATCTCAAGCCGTGGTGCGCTCAAACGGGCAGGCTGCGGCCGCCTTGCAGCTCGGGAAAGGCCCGCACCACCATGGCCACCAGCCGTGAGGCGGGCCTGCTGATCGCATCGGTGACCGGGATCGCCAATTCGGCCTCGTAGAGCGCCATGGCCGCGGTGAGTTCGGCCTCCTGCATTCCCTCGTGGTTGATCGTGAGCCCAATCACCCGGGTGGGGGCAAAGGCCTCGATCAGCCGGATCTCACTGGCTGGCGTGGGCATGGGCACAAAGGGAAAATCACTCAGGTGCCGCCGGGCCGGCGCATGCTGCAGGATCACCGCCTGGGGCTGGCTGCCCCGCAGGATGAAGCTGGAGGAGAGGTAGGCGGGATGGCTGAGGGCCCCCTGGCCCTCGATCACGATCACATCCGGGTGTTCAGTGTCGTAGGCCTCCACCACCGCCGCCTCCACCTCACCGGAGCAGAACTGGGAGGGAATCGCATCGAGGGGGATGCCATAGCGTCCCCCCTGGATCAGGCCCGTCTGGCCTGTGCTCACCAGCACGGCGGCGATGCCGTGGTCTTGGAGGGCCTGCACCAGCAGCGTTGCCGTGGTGCGCTTGCCGATGGCGCCGTCGGTGCCGAGCACGGCAATGCGCGGGCAGCGAACCCGGGAGATTGAGCCATTGAACAGCCGCAGATCGCAGAGGGCGGCGGGGCGGCGCACATCCCGGATCGACACCTGATAGCGCAGGGCCGCCGCCCGGAAGACGGCATCGTCGTTGAGGAACTCCCGCATGCCGCTCACCAGGTTGAGCCCGGTGGCCATCGCCTCCAGCAGGATGCGGCGATCCTCCTGGCGATAGAGGCCATCTGCTGGCGCCATCCCATAGATGAGGGTGGCGGGCCCGGCCCCGGCCAGGGCCCTTGCCTCCGCCAGATTGGCCACGATCGGGATGCCGCTGGCCACGCCGTCCAGCACCATGCCGGCATCCAGCCCGGCGCAGTGGCTGTCGATCACGGCGCGAATCGCAAAGGCCTCGCAGTGACGCACCAGGCCATGGGCTGTTTTGCCGTCGAGGCCGGCGAAGTGGCCTTCGCAATAGACAACTGCTGCAGGCCTACGGGCTGAGATCAGCCCGGACGCGGCCAGGGTCAGGTCGGGGACCTGGAGGGGGAATGCCAAAAAAGCCAGGCCGTGCCTGCAACGCAACCTTCGGCGCCGCAGACGTAGGCGGCGCAGAGGTGGCCGCCAGGTGGCGTGGATGGGGTCAGCTTAGGCAGGCAATTCCGTTCTGGAAGATTTGCCCACGTTCGATCAGGCCCTGTTCAATCAGCCCCCGTTCGATCAGCGGCGACCGTTCACGATCACGGATGGGCCTCCAGCAGCCCCCACCCCGGGCAGGGCCGGCACCACCGAGGTCTGGCCGTCCCACTTGTCGAGGAACAACTTGTAGAGCACCTGGTCGTCGAGGCTGGAATTGAGCGTCTCGTAACGCTTGGCCTCCTGTTCGGCAATCAGCACTTCGGTCTGGGCCCGCAGCAGCTGCTGCTCAGCGATCTGTTTCTGCTCAATGGCGGCGCGATACTCCTCGGCGATCTGCAGGCCCGTGAGGTCGAGGCCCTGCACATTCACGTAGTCAAACTTACGCAATTCGTCGGCCACCTTCTCCTGCACGATTTCGGAGATAGAATTCCACTCGGTGGCAATCGTGACCAATTCGTATTGAGAAAACACGGATTTGAGTGCCTTCAGCAATGACGGCTGAATCACCCGTGGATAGATCTGCTGGTTGTCGGTGGCGATGGTTTCGTAGATGCGGCCGGCCTCACTCGGCTTCATGGCGTACTTCACCGTGGCCGTGGCCTCGATCACCTGGAGGTCCTTGGTGAGGGTGGAGAACTGCTCCGGCCGCACCTGGGTGCGCACATCAAACAGGGAAATCGCCTGCACCAACGGCGCCTTGAAATTGGCCCCCGGCCCCCGGGGCACCCCCGTGACCTTGCCCAGGGTGGTGACGACCGCCACGTTGCCGGCCGGCACGATGAAGACGGTCTGGCTGAGCAGGATCGCCAGGCCGACCACCACGGCCAGGATCAAACTCAGGCCCACCCCAGGCCCGTCGGGGCTGGCTGAGCGAAGCGGCGATTGCATGGAGAGGCGCGACCAATGGCAAACCCTAGGGGCGAAGGCGCCGATCCAGCCGCAGGGGATCCGCGGGCGGGTCCACCAGCTGGTCGAGCCCCACGAAGCGGTAGCCGCGGCGCCTGAGCGCAGGCACCACCTCCCGCAGGGTGGCCAGGGTGGCGGCCAGCGTGTCGGGGCGGTCGTGCAGCACCACAATCGCGCCGGGATGCACATGGGCCAGCACGAAGCGTTTCAGGAACCAGCGGGGTGGATGGCTGGTGTCGAAGGGGAACACCGAACCCAGCACGAGCCGGTAGCCCGCCGCACCCACCTGGCGCAACAGGCGCCGGTGAAACCAGCCGCCACCGGGCCGGAACCAACGCAGCGCCAGGGGTTGGGGCGCCGCAGCCCGCTGCAGGGCCGATTCGGTGCGCTGCAGCTGGGCCTGGAAGGCGGCGGCACCCAGGCGCGCTGACACGCTGTCGGTCGCCATGTGGTTGCCGATCTGATGGCCCTGCGCCAGGGCCCGGGCCACGAATCCCGCCGGTCCCCGCTCCAGGTGATCGCCAATCAAAAACAGGGTGGCGGGCACCTGCAGCTCCGCCAGCAGCTCCAGCAGCTGGTCGCTGGCGGGGCTGGGGCCGTCATCGATGGTGAGGGCCACCCGTCGCCCCGTGGCCGGCCCACAGAACAGCACCGCCGGACAGAGCGGCACCAGCAGCCGGCGGGCCAGCCCCAGCAGCGGCCAGCTGGCGACCAGGCCCAGGGCCCAGCCCAGCTGCCCTGGCGATGGCGATCCGCTCACCGAACCCCCATTTGGTGCCAACCACCACAACCGCGCCAATCCACGCCGCTAAGACCTGTTCAGATGGGATCCCTTCATGTTGTCGACCAGCACCCGCCTGCGGCTGCAGGAGATTCTTGAGCGCATCGGCGCTGGCGCGCCCGTGAGCCTCAGCGAACGGGTGTACCTGCAGAAATTCGCCGACCGCGATCCCAGCGTGGCCTCCTGGCTGCGGCGCGCCCGCCGGCGCCAACAGGGCCAGCCCCGCGACGGCCTTGATCAGTTGCTGGCCGACCTCGACCTGGGCCCGGCCGAACCCGATGCCGGCTTCCATCCCGACAACGACGATCTGGGTGAGTGGTTCAGTGGCGCCCCGCCCTGGTTGCGGCGCAGCTAGGCCCCTAGCCTCAGGCCACCGCCCGGGGATTCATGACCACAGCGCCTGCCGCCTGCCGCACGATCCAGGTGGAGCTCAGCGCCAACCCCTACCCGATCGTGATCGGTGCCGGCAGCCTCAGCCAGCTGGGCGAGCAGATCCGCGGCCGGGGCGTCAAGGCCGGCACCAAGGTGCTGTTGGTCACCAATCCCCTGGTGCACGAGCACTACGGCGCCACGGCCCTGGCCAGCCTGGCGGCGGCGGAGCTGGCGGCCACCACCCTGGTGATCGAGGCTGGGGAAGAGCAGAAAACGCCCGCCACCGTGGCCCGGATCCACGACGCCGCCTTTGCCCAGAAACTGGAGCGGGGCTCGCTGATCGTGGCCCTCGGCGGGGGCGTGGTGGGCGACATGGCCGGCTTTGCGGCGGCCACCTGGCTGCGGGGCATCGCCGTGGTGCAGGTGCCCACCACCCTGCTGGCGATGGTGGATGCCGCCATCGGCGGCAAGACCGGCGTGAACCACCCCGGCGGCAAGAACCTGATCGGGGCCTTCCATCAGCCGCGGCTGGTGCTGATCGATCCCGACACGCTCGCCACCCTGCCGCAGCGGGAGTTCCGCGCCGGCATGGCCGAGGTGATCAAGTACGGCGTGATCGGCGATGCCGCCCTGTTCGCCGACCTGGAGGCGGCTGGCCCGCTCGA
>JAGYNF010000123.1 GCA_018400215.1 Cyanobium sp. M55B138
ATACCCGGCATTGGCCACATGGGCGCCGAGGGAGAGGGAGTTGGGCTTCAGGTAATAGGTGCCCAGGACGGTGCCGGCCCTATCCACGGCCACCAACACCGCTTGGCTCTGCTCCACCCATGCCACCTGGGCTTCTGAATCGCTGATCGCCGGGTCGTGCGGGAAGGTTTCACCAGCGCGGAACACCGGCTTCAGCAGTGCCCACACCGCTGGCCAATCTGCCGGTTCATAGGGCCGGATCTGCAGGGGCGTAGCTGGTGTGGCCAGGAGAAAGGGATTCAGGGGATAGAGATCCTCGCCCCCCAAGCAGCTGAACGAACCGGCTTTCCGATCAGCGCATCAGCAATTCGAACGGTGCCGGGACTGTCACCTTGCGACTGAGCGCCAGCAGCCGTTGCCATCCATCCCGAATCCGTAGCCCCTCCTCAAGACATGGCCCTACTGGAGATGCTCGGCGCAGGGCATCCAGAGGGAACCCATGGCATGGACGCCGCTGCATCCCAGGTGCCGCGCCCTCTCCAGGGCCTCCTGGCGGCTGGGGTAGGCCATCAGGTTCGGCGCCATCTGGCCGGCGGAACCGTGGTGGTGCTGATGCAGGGCACCAGAAGGAGCCCCCAGGCGCCGTGGGCCCATGCCCTCAAGACCTGCCCACCAGACCCCCATCACGTTCACGCCAACCACCAACACGCCCATCCCCACCACGCAGGCATTGAGGACGCCCATCCCCACCACGCCGAGGCTGATGACTCCCATTGGCACCACGCCGATGCTCACCACGCCCATCGGCACGATGCCAATCGAGATGATGCCCAGGGGTGCCACCCCGAAGGCGATTCGTTTGGGCTTATCTCCGCATTGCGCCATGGACCCGACCTCAGTGGGAAGGCCCGGAGCCGTGTGCGGCACCGTGCTGCTCACAGGGCATCCACTGGTTTCCCATCCTGTGGGCGCCGGTGCAGTTGAAGTGCAGCCTGGCGGCCTTCTCCGCTTCTGCCTGGGTGGGGTACAGGGCTGGAACGCCGCTTGATCCGGCTGCAGGCGCGGCGTGGCTGGCTACGGACAGAAGGAGATTGGCGCCGATCGCGGCTGCTGCCCGGACTGCCCATGGACTTGGAACGATCGACATGGGACGGGGGCGAGCGCAGGGAGGGCCTGCTGAGGCGCCACCCTAGCCAATGCCTCCAGTAGTGCACGTCCACTGGAGAGTGATGAAGGCGATTCACGACCCCGTGCTGCCTAATGTTGGAAAGCTTCCAGTCAGTAGAGGGTTCTTGCCTTGGCTCGCCAAGGATCGCTGTCAACGCAACCCGCTCCCGGCCTGCGCATCGGCGAGGCGGCCAGGCGCACCGGCCTGCCGGTGAAGACGATCCGCTTCTACTGCGATGAGGGACTTCTCCAGCCCAAGGCCCGCTCCGCATCTGGATACAGGCTATTTGATGAGGAAAATCTCACTGAACTCACGATCATTCGTGCTCTGCGCACGATGGATGTGGCAATTCCGGAGTTGGTGAGGACCCTGGAGGTGCGGCGCGCCGGTGTCTGCAACTGCTCGGTTCTCAAAGACAGCATTGCGGCCAAGGTGGAGTCGATCAACTTGCGGATCTCTGAACTCGACGCCATGAAAGACGAGCTGGCCCGCCTGTTGGACAGCTGGCAGGACTGCGGCGGCATGAAGGCCGATCGCTGATCGCTAAGGGTGTCCGCTTCCGCCGTTCCGCCCGCCTCACCCCGCCCCGCTTCAATTCCGCCAAGGGCGGGCTGAGTGCCGTCTCCATTAGTGGGCGTGGCGCCTCGTTCAACATCCCGGGCCTGCAGCCCTAACCCTGGCCCGGTTCTATGGCGAGCTGCTGGAGGTGGACCCGCCTGCTCCTGCTGGTGCCCCCATAAAGCTTGGGCGAGGCTGACAGACATCTCAACCGTCTGGAACCCATGGCCAAGCCACTCCCCTTGATGGCGGAGGTGCTCCTCGCCCTGCCTACTGCCACTGCAGCCGCTCCTGCACCCTGGCGTGGAGGGCACCTTTGTGCTGCGCTGCTCTCTTCTCGGGGCGCTACATGGTGCATCCCCACCAGGACCAGATCGCCGAACGAGGCTGTATAGGCTTTTTCGAGGTGCGATCGGCCTGATCCGCGACAGGACAACCAACCGGCCAACCCACTGGGCACCCGCAACGGTGGTATTGGTCACGTCCTGCATTGGCAATTGGTCAGCGCTGGAGGCCAGCGGCATAGAAGGCTGGGATCAGCTTGTTGTTACCCGATGCCGCGCCCCCGCTACGCCCTTGAACTCTTCCTGAGCCTGGGGGTTACGGCAGGCGTGCTGGCGACAGCGATCAGCGTGCCGCCAGCACTGGCTCAGCACCTGCATCACGGAGCGGACTTGAGCGCCCAGGGCGGTGAAGGGGGAGAAGGCGGCGAGGGCGGGGAAGCAGGTCATGCGGCAGCGGTCCAGAGCAATCGCGAGGTGCTGGTGGTGCTGGCGCAGATGCAGGGCCACCTGCTGGTGGCTGAGGAGCTTCTATCCCAGCGGCAATTCCTTGCCGCCGAGCCCCATGTGGGTCATCCGGTGGATGAGCTTTACGGCGCCCTGGGGCCAGCGCTGCAACGCCGAGGCATCTCGCCTTTCTTCCCAACGCTGCAAGCGTTGCGGCAGCAGGTTCGCCTCAATCCCAACAGCCCTGAAACAGCGCTCAAATTGGCCAAGGCGCAGCAAGGGATTGCAGCGGTTTCCCGGGCGGTTAATGATGAGGCCCCAACGCCAGCAGCGGTGGTGGTGGCCGTCGTGCACCAAGCTGGCAAGACTACCGTCTAGGAATACGCCGCCGCTGTTGCCGGGGATCAGGTGGTGGAGGTTATCGAGTACCAGAAAGCCCCGGGCGTCCTGCTGGAGGCGCAACGGCTCCTGGCCCAGGCCATCGCCGCCCATCCGTCTGCACGCGCAGATGTCACCGCCAGGCAACAGGCCCTGATCCAAAGCTGGCAGGCAATTCGCTGACACAAGGGGACAACCAGGCCGGAAAACTTGGTCACGACAGCCTGGCGACCAAATGAGAACCGTTATCATCCTCAAGATGCTCCGCTAGGCGGGCGTCCGCAACCCTGGGTGATCAACGGAATGGCATCGATCCAACAACTGCTGGCGGCGCCGGCGGTCCTCGCCCTGCTCGCGCCCGTCGCGGCTGCGGCGACCGAGCTCAACCTTGAGCGCGTCAACCACGACGCGCGCAGCCAGGAGCAGGTCACCAGCATTGGCCAGTTCTCCGATCTGCGCCCCACCGACTGGGCGTACCAAGCCCTCAGCAACTTGATCGAGCGCTACGGCTGCGTTGCTGGTTACCCCGACGGCACCTACAAGGGTGGCCGGGCCATGACCCGCTTCGAAGCCGCTGCTCTGCTCAACGCTTGCCTCGACCGCGTCACCGAAGTGACCGACGAGCACAAGAAGCTGATGGCCGAGTTCGAGAAGGAACTGGCCGTGCTCAAGGGCCGCGTCGATGGCCTGGAAGCCAAAGCGGGCGAACTCGAGGCCAGCCAGTTTTCCACCACCACCAAGCTTTCGGGCCTGGTCACCTTCGTGGTGGGTGGGGTGAGCAACAACCCCGCCGGTGAGCAGGTCACGTTCAACTACGACGTTCAGCTCAACCTCGACACCAGCTTCACCGGCAAGGATCTGCTGCGCACGGTGCTGCGAGCCGGCAACTTTGATGGCGAACGCAATGCCTTCGGTGGCGGGCTCTCCACCCTGGAGATCGCCTTCCAGGAGGAGGGTGGCCCCGATGTGCTGGGCATCGACAAGCTCTTCTACCAGTTCCCGATCGGCAGCCAGCTCACCGCCACCTTTGGCGGCCGCGTGGGCCAGGAAGACATGCTCGCCCTCTGGCCCAGCGCCTATCCCAGCGACACGATCCTCAACGCCCTCACCCTCAATGGGGCGCCACTGGCTTACAACAAAAACCTCGGCCCCGGCTTGGGTCTCTGGTGGCAAGACAACGGCTGGAGTGTGAGCGCGAATTACGTAGCGGCCAACGGAGCCGATTCCAGCCAGGGCCTGTTCACCAGCACCTCAGCCGGCACCAGCACCGTGCAGCTGGGCTATGGCCAGGAAAACTGGGGCCTTGCAGCGATCTACTCCTATCTCAATGGCGGCGTGGGTGTGCCCGGTGCCACCCCCTTCACCACCGCCGAGATTGAAGAGGGTGGTGCCAGCACCAATGCTTTTGGCATCAGCGGCTTCTGGCAGCCGGCCGAGAGCGGGTGGATCCCGTCAATCAGCGCCGGCTACGGCATCAACCGCAGCTCAGGCACGAATCTGCGCACCAGCCAGTCGTGGATGGTGGGCCTGCAGTGGAGCGATGTGCTGACAGAAGGCAACAGCTTTGGCATGGGTGTGGGCCAGCCGGCCTTTGCCACAGCCACCCGCAACGGGGCCGACACGGAGAAGGGCGTCTGGGCCTGGGAATGGTGGTACCAGTGGCAGGTCAGCGATGCCATCTCGGTGACCCCAGCGATCTTCTACCTCAACAACCCGGGCGGGTCTGAGGGCGGCAGGGATCAGTTCGGCGCCCTGCTCAAAACGAGCTTCCAGTTCTGATCAGATCCCACCCGCTGGATCAATTCATTCTCTCTGCGTTGCGGCCCTGCGTCGCTGGCCCTTGTGTGTGGTCGGTTGCGAGGTCGACTCAAGGCGCCCCGGACCCAACGGAACGTCCCAATCGACACCTGGCCCCAGGTGCCAGCGCCGGCAGCTCCGCCTACAACTGAAGACTCTGTGATCTAAAAACGATCAACCGACCGCACAGCTGCGCCCGACCCCCACTGGATGGCAGCACGGCTAAGCAGACAAAAGCCCGGGGCCAATGCTCCGGGCTTTGTTGTGGGGATCGAGCGAGTCAGCCCAGCCCACCCAGGCGAATGAGGCCGCCCACCACCACGAAGGCAATCGCCAGGGCGGTGGTGCCGGCGAGCAGCA
Source organism: Cyanobium sp. M55B138 (assembly GCA_018400215.1). Taxonomy (GTDB): domain Bacteria; phylum Cyanobacteriota; class Cyanobacteriia; order PCC-6307; family Cyanobiaceae; genus NIES-981. The sequence continues at coordinate 4,969 of JAGYNF010000123.1, forward strand.
GCAGCTTCACGCCCACCAGCATCACGATCGGGGCAATCTGCCGAGGCTGACCATGAAGGTGATCGTGGATCTGTGCGTGGTGCCGATCGGCGTGGGTGTGCACCTGGCCCCCACCATCGCCGCCTGCGAGAAGGTGCTCGCCGATGCCGGCCTCAAGATCCAGCTGCACCCCAACGGCACGGAAATTGAAGGCGATTGGGCACCAATCAATACCCGCACCGACAAGGACCAGACCCTGGAAGACAAGGTGGCCAGCGTGCAGGCCCTGCTGCAGGCGCGCGCTTCATCCACTGGCCCCAGGGCCTGTAGCGGACTGGCCGGAAATGCAGCACCTGGCGGCCGTCGCTGATCCAGCCG
>JAGYNF010000124.1 GCA_018400215.1 Cyanobium sp. M55B138
TCGGGATGGCAATGGTCGCGTCAGTGCCGATGAATTCTTGGCTTTGATGGCCCATCAGGGGGAACTGCCGGTTTCGCTGGCTGATCTCAAGCGCCTGAAGAAGACGCTGGCCCAGAACATCGGTGTGTCCTGCCTCGCCGCCGTGGGGCTGGTGGAGGTGGATTGCGATCTCGGCGCCGGCATCCCCGGGGCTGGTTCGGGCATCGAATTGCTGAAGTCTGCGGTGCAGCGTCAACGCGAGCTGCGCCAGCTCAGCGAGCGGCTGATCGCCGAGATCGATGCGCAGCAGCGGTCCAGCGCCGGTTCCGCCGATCCCGCGGATGCCGCCGCCAGCCCCCACGCCCGCCACATCGAGACCATTGCGGCCGTGATGAAGGATGCCGCATCCTGCGTGGCCGGCACCCTGGCCCGGGGCCTTTTCCCGATCGTGCTGGCGGGCGACCACTCCACCGCGGCCGCCACGATCGCCGGCATCCGCCTCGCCCATCCTTCCGAGCGGCTGGGGGTGGTTTGGATTGATGCCCATGCCGACATCCATTCACCGTTCACCACCCCCTCAGGGAACATGCATGGCATGCCGCTCGGGATTGCCGCCGCCCACGACAATCTCGCCTTGGCGATCAACGATCCCGACCTGGAGACCCGTCGGCTCTGGCGGCAGCTTCAGGAGCTGGGCGGCTCCAGTGGCCCGGCCATTGCCCTGCACGACCTCATCTACGTCGCCGTGCGCGACACCGAGCCCGCGGAGGACACCACCATCGCCACCCACGCCATCCCCGTGATTCGCACCGAGGAGGTGCGGCTCCATGGGGCCCATGCAGCGGCCCGCCGCTGTCTCGACCATCTGGCGGCGGTGGATCGCATCTACGTGAGCTTCGATGTCGACGCCCTCGACGCCACCATCTGCAAGGGCACCGGCACGCCCGTTCCAGGGGGGCTCAGGGTTGACGAGGTCACGCCCTTGCTCGTGGCCCTGCTGGCTGATCCCCGGGTCTGCTGCTGGGAGATCTGCGAAATCAATCCCCATCTCGACACCCTCAACACCCTGGCGGAGGTGTCGCTGGGGATCTTCCAGGCTGGGCTGCAGACGCTCGCCCAGCGCTTCGGACTTGCGTCTTCGGGCCATGGCTGCTGAGGATTCCTCCACCTTTGGCCTGCTGAAGACCCTGCTGCAGCCGCCCCCGGCGCGCCCGAGCCGGCTGCAGCGGCTGCTCCCCTGCAGCGGCACCATGCCGGCGCTGCTGGAGCCCAAGGGCGCTGCACAGCGGCGGCTGGTGCCCTGGCTCGCCGCCCTGCGCAGCCTGGCCCAGGTGATCTTCATCAACAATCCGCTCAGCGGCGCGGTGCTGCTGCTCGCGTTCCTGGTGCAGTCGCCCTGGATGGCCGTGCTGGCGGTGGCCGGCACCGCAGGGGCCCATCTCACCTCCAGGGCCCTTGGCCTGACGCCCGGCCTGCGCAACCAGGGAATCCATGGCTTCAACGGCACCCTCGTGGGCTGCGGAGCCGCCGTGTTCGGCCGTATCGAGTCGGCTGGCGTCGCCCTGCTCTGGCTGCTCGCCGTGCTGCTGGGGGGCGCCCTCACCACCGTGATGGTGGAGGGGTGGCGGCGTCGCTTCCACCGGCGTGGTGATCCGCCTCCGCTCACCCTGCCGTTCTGTCTGGTCACCTGGTTGCTCCTCGCGCTCCCCCATGGGTTGCCGCTTGCCCAGGCGACGCTGCCTCCCCTGATCGACCCGCCGCTGGCCCTGCTGCTGGGGCTGCCGCGCAGCTTCGGCCAGGTGTTTCTCTGCTCCAATCTGGGCAGCGGATGGCTGGTGCTGCTCGCCACCGCTCTGGCCAGCCCGTTGGCGGCCCTGCTGGGTCTGCTCGGGGCCCTGGCGGCCATGCTGGTGGCCCTTCTGCTCGGCGTCGACTCCGCGGCGATCGCCCAGGGGCTCTGGGGCTACAACGGTGTGCTGGTATCCATTGCCGTGGGAGGCATCTTCCACGCCCCGACCCGCCGGAGTCTGGTCGCGGCCTTGGCAGGTGCTGCAGTTTCAGCCCCGCTGCTGCTGGTACAGGTCGATCTGCTGCCGGGCCTGCCGCCCCTCACCATCGCCTTCGTGCTGATCACCTGGGGCGTGCAGCTGGTGAGACGGCACACCCTGCCGGCGCTGCTGCCGGTGTCGCTGCATGCGGTGGTGACACCGGAGGAGCACCGCGAGCGCTACCGGGTGGCCCGCTCCCTGCTGGGGGCGTTTCGCCGCAATCTGCGCCAGCGGGCCGGGGCCCCGGATCTCGGCGCCGACGTGATTCCGGAGTGGCAGCGGCGCAAGATCAACGGAATGTTTGCCCGCCTCGATCGCGATGGCGATGGCAGCCTGAGCGTGGCTGAACTGCAGCAGGCCCTCACGGCGGCGCCCATGGCAGGTGCCATCCGCCCCCAGCTCGAGGCGGCCCTGACGGCCCTGGATCTCGATGGCGACGGCCGGATCGATGCCGGTGAGTTCGCTCGCCTGATCGTGCGTCTCCAGCAGCTGCAGGAGGGGGAGGAGCGCCTGCTGCTCTACCTGATGCCCGCGGATGCCGATGGCAACGATCACCTGGAGGCCGATGAGCTGGCGAGCTTGCTGGCGAGCATCGGTGAGCCGCCCCTGAGCGACACCGAGACCCGTCTGGTGTTTGGCCCGGAGGGGACAGCCCTCAACTGGCGGGGCTTGGTGGATCGCCTCCTCCTCACCTGAGAGTTGCGACGCGGCTGCGCCGGTTTCAGAGGCTGGCCAGGAAGCGCTGCAAGCGTTCCAATCCATCGCTGAGGGTGGCCGGTGAGGCCGCGCAGGAGAGGCGAATGCAGCGGTCGTCGCCAAAGGCCACGCCGGGCACCACCGCCAGGCCCACCCCATCGAGCAGGCGGTTGCAGAGGGTCATGGAGTCGAGCCCGTAGGCGCCCAGGTCGGGAAAGGCGTAGAAGGCCCCCTGGGGCGGCAGCAGGCTCAGCCCCGGGATGCGCCGCAGACCATCGCTGAGCAGGGCCCGGCGCTCGTTGAATTGGGCGGCCATCTCCCGCACGCAATCGCGCGACCCGGCAATGGCCGCCAGGGCGCCGTACTGGGCGAAGGTGCAGACGTTGCTGGTGGTTTGGCTCTGCAGGGCGCTGGCGGCCGCCACCACCTCGCGCGGGCCCGCCAGCCAGCCGATGCGCCAGCCGGTCATGGCCCAGCCCTTGGCAAAGCCATTCACCACAAACACCCGATCGGCCAGATCCGGCGCCACCGCCGCAAAGCTGTGGTGCTCGTGGCCTGGGGCCAGCAGAAACTCATAGATCTCGTCGCACACCACCGCCACCTGGGGGTGGCGGCGCAGCACCGCCGCGATCCCCTCCAGCTCGGGGCGACTCAGCACCATGCCGGTGGGGTTGGAGGGGCTGTTGAGCACCAGCAGCCGGCTGGCGGGGGTGATCGCCGCCTCCAGTTGCTCGGGGCGCAGGCGGAAGCCGCTGCTGGCGTCGCTGGGCAGCAGCCGCACCGAGGCGCCGGCCAGCCGGGCGATTTCGGGGTAGCTGAGCCAATAGGGCGCCGGCAGCAACACCTCATCGCCCGGGCCGAGCAGCACCTGGAACAGGTTGTAGAGGGCCTGTTTGCCGCCGTTGGTCACCAGCACCTGGTCGGCGCCGGTGGGGATCTGGTTCTCGTGGCTGAGTTTGGCGGCGATCGCCTCCCGCAGGGCCGGCTCGCCCGCCGCGGGGCCATAGCGGGTGTGGCCGGCCTCGAGGGCCTCGGCCGCCGCCTGGCGGATGAAGGCGGGCGTGTCGAAATCGGGCTCGCCGGCGCTGAGGCTGCAGATGTCCCGGCCTTCGGCGCGCAGCTGCTTGGCCTTGGCGGTGATCGCCAGGGTGAGGGAGGGCTGCAGGGCCCGTGCCCGCTCCGATAGCCAGGTCGACCGCTGCGGCGATGGGGGCTCTGGCTGGGGCGAGGGGTTGACGCTCTGAGGGCTCTGGCTGACGGGCGTCCCAGGTTCCGGCATCGGCGATGGTGCCGGCATCGGGATGGCGCGGCATGAGCGTTGTTGCCATCCTGACGCATGCCTCGGCCACCACATGGTTGCCCCGATTGATCTGGAGGGTCTGGCGGACGCCTGTGGCGCCTGCCATCTCTGCCCCCTGGCGGCCGGTCGCCAGCAGGTGGTGGTGGGCCGCGGCAACGCCAGGGCCCGGCTGATGGTGATCGGTGAGGCCCCCGGTGCCCAGGAGGATGCCAGCGGCCTGCCCTTTGTGGGCCGCTCCGGCCAGCTGCTCGAGCAATTGCTGCTCGAGGCGGCGATCGACCCCCACCACGACGCCTACATCGCCAACGTGGTGAAGTGCCGGCCGCCGCAGAATCGCAAACCGACCCGGGCGGAGCTGGCCGCCTGCCTGCCCTGGCTGGAGCAGCAGGTGCAGCTGGTGAACCCGGCTGTGGTTCTGCTGGCCGGGGCGAGCGCCATGGACGCGCTGCTGGGCATCAAGGGGGGGATCACGCGCCTGCGGGGCCAGTGGCACCAGAGCGAAACGCCCTGGCTGCGCGGCCGCTGGCTGATGCCCGTGCTGCATCCCTCCTATCTGCTGCGCAACCCCTCCAGCCGGCAGGGCAGTCCCCTCTGGCACACCAAACGCGACCTGCAGGAGGTGCGCCGTCGCCTCGACCCGCCAGCAGGCCAGCTTCTATGACAGCCTTGGCCCATCCCCGGCCCCACCCCAGCCATGACCGGCACCCTGGCCCGCCCCGAAGGCACCTCCGCCACTGACTGGGCCAGCAACCCCCGCTACGCCACCACCCTCAGGCGCCGCAAAACCCGCAGCGTGCGGGTGGGCGCCATCTGGATCGGCAGCGAGCACCCGGTGGTGGTGCAGTCGATGATCAACGAGGACACCCTCGACATCGCGGGCGCCACCGCCGGTATTCGCCGGCTGCATGAGGCGGGCTGCGAGATCGTGCGGGTCACGGTGCCCTCCATCGCCCACGCCAGGGCCATGGGTGAGATCCGCGCCCGCCTGGAGAGCACCTATCAGCCGGTGCCGCTGGTGGCGGACGTGCACCACAACGGCATGAAGATCGCCCTGGAGGTGGCCCAGCACGTCGACAAGGTGCGGATCAACCCGGGCCTGTTCGTGTTCGACAAGCCCGATCCCAACCGCAGCGAATTTTCAGACGCCGAGATCGCCGCCATCGGCGCGCGCATCAGCGACACCTTCGAGCCGCTGGTGCGGCTGCTGAAGGCGCAGGACAAGGCCCTGCGCATCGGCGTGAACCACGGCTCCTTGGCCGAGCGGATGCTGTTCCGCTACGGCGATACGCCTTTGGGGAT
>JAGYNF010000125.1 GCA_018400215.1 Cyanobium sp. M55B138
GGATGGCGTGGGGATCGAGCAACACCGCTTCGCACGGGAGCGCCGTCAGCCAGTCCTGCAGCCGTCGCTCACCACGACCGCCCCGACCCCTCGCCGCTGCAGGCCGAGGCGGTCAGCTGCACCGGCAACGCCTGCGGCCAGCCCTACATGGGCCAGATCGGCCTGCTCGGGGCCAAGGCCCGCAAGGACGGCCAGATGGTGGAGGCCGCCAAGATTTTTCTCGGCGGTTCGATGGCTGCTGAACCGAAGTTGGCTGAGCTGCACCACAAGGGCGTTCCCCTCAGCGACCTGGCCGATGTGCTGGAGGAGCTGCTGGTGGAGCGGTTTGGTGCCCGACGCCGTGCAGCCCCAGCCTGAGGCGGGTTCCCGCTTGGCCAGGCTGGCTTCCCATGATGGGCTCCTCCATCGGGAGGTGCCCCTGGCCTGCTCCGGATCCAGCCCCGACGATCTTGCCGACCCAGCCCGGCTGCCGGACTGTGGTGATCCGGAGCGCTGGCCGATGTTGCAGTGTCTGCGCAGGTCCGCTGGCTGGCCCCTCGACCCCTGGCTGCTGGCGATTGAGAATGGGGCGGTGGCGGTGGATTCCGCCCTGCTCAGCGTGTTGGCTGAACGGCTCGATGGCAGGGCCAGCCTGCGGCTGCTGCGCTGGTGGTGGCTCCAGCCCCAGCGTGATCCCCACTGGCCGGCGCAGATCGGCCGTGTGCGTGATCCCCTGATCGCCGCCTGGCTGCGGGACCAATTGACCGCACCGGCTGGTAGCGGGCCCGATGCAGCGGCGGCAGCGCTCTTACCCCTGCTCGGATTCCAGCGCCAGATGCAGGATGGCGCCCTGTTGGCCCGCTGGGCCATGGCACCGCTGCCGGTGGCGGTGAGGCGGGCTGCCTTGGAGGGATTGGCCGTGGGCCTCGGTGCCTGGCCGCCGGCCAAGCTGCGCGGCTGGCTGCGGCGGTTGGCCGGCGACCTGGATCCGGCGCTGGCGGCGACAGCCGTTGACCTGTTGGCCCGGTTGCCCCGGGCCCGGCAGGATCTGGTCGCCCTGGCGGCCGGGGGCCTGGATCCAGCGGTGGAGCAGCGGCGGCAGCGGCGCCTGGCCGCCTTGCCCGTTTCAGCCCTGCTCCTGGTGGTTCACGGCCGGACCGATGGGGTGGTGCCGCCTGAGCTGCAGGAGCTGGCGGCAGAGCTGGCCCGGCGGCGCGGGGCGCCGGTGGTGCTCGAGGCCCTCACCGCCGAGCCGCCAGCGGCTCCGCTTCACCCCGGGGCGGGCCCCCGCACGCTGGTGCCGCTGCTGCTGTTGCCCGGCGGTCATGTGTGCCACGACATTCCGGCCATTGCCGCCCGTTGGCGTTTGCAGGGGCCCGTGCGGCGGCTGCCGTTTCTGGGGGCCTGGCCGGCCTGGCAGCAGGCCCTGCGCCAGGAGTTGCAGGCCATGGCCGCAGCGGCTGGCGGCTTGACGCAGAGGCCGCTGCTGTTGCATCACCCCCTGTCCAGCGCCCTGGCGGTGCGCTATCTGGCCTGGCTGGAGCAGGTCACGGGGGCCAAGGCGCTGGCCACTCCATACACTGCGCCTGATGCGAATGATCCCCCCCTGACGCCCAACGTTCCGGCCCTGCCGCTGGCCCTGGCGGCCAATCGCCTCACCGACCGGCTTGGCGACCGGATCGGCCCCCCCCTGCTGCAGCGCCCCGCCCTGCGGACGCTGCTGCTCGATGCCCTGGAGGCTCTGCCGTGAGCGCCAGGGGCACGGTGCATCTGGTGGGGGCCGGACCCGGCGATCCCGATCTGCTCACGGTGAAAGCCCATCGGCTGCTCAGCAGCTGCGATGCCCTGGTTTACGACTCCCTGGTGCCGAAGGCCCTGTTGGATCTCGTGCCCCCTGGCTGCGAGCGGCATTTTGTGGGCAAGCGCCGCGGCCACCATTCGGTGCCCCAGCCCAGCACCAACGCGGTGTTGGTGGAGTTGGCCCAGCGCTGTCGCTGCATCGTGCGCCTCAAGGGGGGGGATCCCTTCCTGTTTGGCCGCGGAGGGGAGGAGGCCGCCCATCTGGTGGCCCACGGGGTTCCAGTGCAGGTGGTGCCGGGTGTCACGGCTGGCATTGCCGCGCCCGCCTACGCCGGCATTCCGGTCACCCACCGCCGCGCCGGCTCCAGCGTCACCTTCGTGACCGGCCATGAGGAGATCGACAAGCGGCGCCCCGGTGTGGATTGGCGTGGCCTGGCCCGCAGCAGTGATGGCCTGGTGATCTACATGGGCCTGCACAATCTGCGGCGCATCGCTGAAGAACTCCTGGCCGGTGGCCTGGCCGCCGAGACGCCGGCGGCGGTGATCCAGCAGGGCACGGTGGAGGGGCAGCGCTTGCTGCTCAGTTCGTTGGCGGAGCTGGCCGATCGGGTGGAGCAGGAAGCCTTCAGCTCGCCTTCCATCGTGGTGGTGGGCCAGGTGGTGGCCCAGCGGGTGGAGGCCTGCTGCCCCACCCCCGCGGCGGTGGAGATGCCGATTCCGTTTTGATGTTCGGTAGCTCTCGCCACCGTCGGCGTGCGGGCTGTTCGGTTCACTACGGAAGAGCCCTTGCTGCCGCCCGGCACGTTGCTGATGTCAGCCCCCATGCCGAAGCCGGCGCCGATGTTTGAGTTGATCCCCTACGAGAAGTTTCGGGATACGCCATCCGTGCGCTTCTTTGATATCACCGTTGCGGCATCGAATGCGCGGGATCTGGTGATCCATTCAGGCCCTGCAGTGAGCCCTCCGGATGAGGATAAAACCGGAGCTTGGCAGTTTTATTTGCACCCCCACCAGGAAGACAATCTGCTTGCACTGCATGGTGGACGCACCTTCTATCTGGTGAATTTTGGTTGGAATTATCCCTTCCATATTGTGCGCCTCGACACCGGCGGCGATATCCTCCGGATTCCCCCCGGCACCTTTCACCGGTCTGTGTCGGATCCCGATGGATCCGTGGTGCTGAATCAGGCCGTGCGGGAGCCTGGGGCCAACGTGGTGCGGGAGTTTCGGGTGTACAACAGCCGTCGTATTCCGCGCCTGTTTGCCACCACCTTCAAGACCGCGCCGCTGCCCAAGCTGCACGGATTAAATTGGTGAATCACTGCAGGCTGAGTCTGGGCCAGTCAAGCTTGGCCAGTCAAACTGAAGCTGTCCTCAGCCTGAGCTGGCCGCTGCCGGCGCCACGGGCCTGCCGCAGGGCATCTATGGCGGCCCTCAGCAGTGAGTCGGCGCAATCGTCGTGGGGGTTCAGGGTGGTGACCCCCGCACTCACACTCGCCTGCAATTGGATCTGCTCGCCGGCCTGGTTGATCTTGGTGAGCCGCACCGCAGCCATGGCCTGCTGCAACATCTCCGCCAGTTTCAGGGCATCACTGGCTTTGCTGTTGGTGGCGATCACCACGAATTCATCAGCGCCGCTGCGGTAGATGTGATCGGTGACCCGCAGGCGGGTGCGTGCCGCCTGGGCCAGGCCCCGCAGCAGTGCATCACCGGCGTCGCTGCCATTGCGGTCGTTGAAGGCTGTGAATCCATCCACATCGAGGCAAAGACAGGCCAGCGGCTCGCCGCTGCGGCGCGAGCGGTGCCACTCCTCGATCAACCGTGCTTGCAGGGCCTGCTGGTTGCTGCAGCTGGTGAGGGGGTCGATTGTGCTGCATTGCCGCAACTCCAGGCTGAGTTGATTCACCTGGCGAATGCGCTGGTTCATCAATTCAGCCATGCTGCGCAGCTCGCCCACGGGGGAGAGGCGCAATGGGGTGATGTGGCCGGGTTCGGGATCCTGCGGGGCGAGAACACTACGAAACTCCTTTTCAAACCGGTTCCCCACCCAATTGCTCGCGAGGGTACCCAGCACCAGAATCGCGAGGGCCCCTCCGAGCAACCGGCTGCTTTGCCCCTGCATGCGAACGACCACAGCCTTGGCGGGCTGCACAACCTGCACCAGATAGAGGCCGCCTTCCGCGCCGTACTGGCTGCTGTAGCTCCAGTAGCCGTTCACCCATTTGCGCAGTTGGGGCGCCTCGCCCCGGGGGATCAAAATGGCCAGCTCTGGATTCCGCACCTGGCTGCGTCCGCCGTCGCTGAATGCACTGTCGAGGCGTTTGAACAGGATTGGATCGGAACCGATCACGTCGCCGTTGGCATTGATGCGTCTGTAGGCCAGACCACTGCCGAGCTGCTCAATCAGCCTCTGGTTGGCGGCGTTGGTGGTGACCGGTTCCGCCACCGCCAGGTTCACGGTGCGCAGGTTGTCGAGCACGCCCTCCTGCACGGCGAGCTTGAGTTGCTGGCTGGCGCCGTTGCTGATCACCAGGGTGGGCACCGTGATGGTGAGCAGCACCAGGGCGATGATCACGCCCCGCAGGGAGAAGCCTGGCCCGCTGCCCCGCTGGGCCTGGATGCTGCGGATCACCAGCAGGGCACTGAAGGCCAGAACGGTGTTGAGCACACCGTTGAAGCTCTGCTTCACGGCCACCACCGCCACATTGGCCGGATTGATCTGCATGATCAAGCCGTAGAAGAGATACACGAGCGGGGACCCCAGCAGCAGCCAGTAGGCCAGCGAGAACAGCACCACCCGGCCATTGGCGTCCTGGCTGGGGGGGCCATTGAACCGGCGCAGGCCGACCCACAGCCACACCATCTCCAGGGTGAAGATCACGATCGCCCAGGGATGGCCCCAGAGCGGCCAGGTTTGCAGGCTGGCCAGGACTCCGATGCCCACGGCCCACCAGCTGCGCCAGAGCAGCAGGGCCAGGATCGCCGGAACGGACCCAAACAGCACCTCGATGCCGAAGAGCAGCGGCAGGGGCAGCGCGTTGAGCAGCACGGCCAGCCCACTCAGGGCGGCAACCCAGGGCAGGTGTCCATGGCGCACGGCCCTTTGCGGTTCAGGGCGGGGCGTCGCTGCGTCAAGCCTGGGTTCCAGGCGGTCCATGGGATCGGTGAGGTGTGAATTGAATTTGTTTCAGAATGGCGCGGGTTTGTAGGATTGGCGGGATCAGAGGTGTTGCGGATTATTAATTTAGCTACGCCAATCAATTCAAGCCTGTAGTTTTAAAATGTAAAATCTGGCTTAGGTATTTTTTGTTGCGCGTGCTGGCGTCGCTGCTGAGTACGGGCCATGGACTGGCTGCACGCGTCGGCATCACCAGCTGTGCTCCAGGCAGGGTTGCAGCGCCCAGCGTCCTGCGTTGACGGTGCCAGTGGCCAGCTGGCCTGGATATGAGTACTTTTACTTGGCAGCGGAGAGGGTCTGGCCGGGAATCTGGGCCTGGATTTGACCATTGCTGAATTTGCCGATCCCCAGGAGAT
>JAGYNF010000126.1 GCA_018400215.1 Cyanobium sp. M55B138
CCCCAGCCGGCGGTTGTGGCCACGGTGGAGCCGGGCTCGATCGGTGAGGAGCTGGGCTTCCAGCCCGGCGACCGGCTGCTGAGCATCAACGGTCAGCGCCCCCGCGATCTGATCGATCTGCACCTGCTGGTGGGCGACGAAGACCTGGTGCTGGAGGTGGAAGACCCAGGCGGCACCATCCACAGCGTGGAGCTGGAGAAGGACCTCGATGAGGGCCTGGGCCTGGGCTTCACCGAGGCCCTGTTCGATGGCCTCAAGCAGTGCAACAACGCCTGCCCCTTCTGCTTCATCGACCAGCAGCCACCGGGCAAGCGCCGCAGCCTGTATCTCAAGGACGACGACTACCGCCTCAGCTTTCTCTACGGCTCCTACCTCACCCTCACCAACCTGAGCGAGGCCGACTGGCGCCGGATTGAGGAGCAGCGCCTCTCGCCGCTGTATGTGTCGGTGCACGCCACCGAGCCGGAGCTGCGCAGTCGCCTGCTGGTGAATCCCCGCGCCGGCCTGCTGCTGGAGCAGCTGCGCTGGTTCCAGCAGCGCAACCTGCAGATCCATGCCCAGGTGGTGGTGTGTCCGGGCCTCAACGATGGCTCGGCCCTGGAGCGCAGCCTGCGCGATCTGGCGGCCTTTGGCGGCGGCGAGTGGCCGGCGGTGCTGTCGGCCGCGGTGGTGCCGGTGGGCCTCACCCGCTTTCGCCCGCCCGGCGATGGCCTGGTGCCGGTGGACCGGGCGGCGGCCCGGGCGGTGATTGCCCAGGTGGAGCCGCTGCAGGCGGAGTTTCAGCAGCGGCTGGGCAGCCGTTTTGCCTGGCTCTCCGATGAGTGGTATTTGATCGCCGGCTTGCCCCTGCCGCCCCGCGCCAACTACGAAGATTTGCCCCAGCAGGAAAACGGCGTGGGCAGCATCCGCGCTTTTCTGGAGGCCCTCGACCTGGCCACCCGGGCGCTGCCCGAGCGGTTGGAGCGGCCACGACGGTTCAGCTGGGTGGTGGGCCGGTTGGTGGCCGAAGCCCTGGCCCCAGTCGTGCGCCGCCTCAATGCCATTGAGGGTCTGCAGCTGACGCTCTACGGGTTGCCCAGTCCTTACTGGGGGCAGGACCAGGTGGTCACAGGCCTGCTCACCGGGGCCGATCTCTTGGAGGGGTTGGCTGGCTGCGATCTTGGCCAAGGGTTGCTGCTGCCGACGGTGATGCTGCGCCAGGGCGAGCCCATCTTTCTGGATGACATGCCGTTGGCTGAGCTGGAGGCGCGCTTGCCGGCACCCGTCCATCTGGTGCAGGGGGCAGCCGACCTTGTGGCTGTCTGTACGGGTATCGGCAACCCCGCTGGAGATCTTTAAACTTCGGCCACAACACTTGAGCAAGGCGTGTCCCATTCCGCAACCCGATTGGCTCTGCTGAGCGCGCTGGGGCTGCCATTGCTCAGCCCGGTCTTCGCTGCCCAGGAGATGGGGCCAGCTGTGGAGGCCCCAGCCCCTGCCGATTCCAGCGCACCGGCGGCGGGGTTGCCTCCCTTGCCCTTGGCTCCGGATGTCAAGGGGGAGCGGCCCCAGCTCAATCCCAAGTTGGTGGCACCAGCGGCCACGGAGCTGCTGCCATCCGTGGAGGACCTGCCCGCTCCTGATTCCCTGGCCCTGCCGACCCGGCCGGAGCAGGTCACGATTCGGGAACTGCGGCCGCTCACCCTCGGCCAGGTTGAAAACCTGGCCGAGCTGAACAATCCGAACCTCAAGGCAATCGCCAGCCAAGTGGATCAGGCCCAGAGCAATTTGCGGGCCCAGATTTCCCAGTGGTATCCAAATTTAAACCTAAACGCCAACACCCTTCCTGGCTATAACTACGTTGAAAGGCGCAATCGGCTCAGCCAGGGTGGATCGACCCGCCTCAGTACCGACCGCTGGTCCGCCGGTGTGGCGATCACGGCCCAGTGGGCCTTGATCAATCCGCAACGCACTCCCTCGATTGCCGCCGCCCGGGACCAATTTGAACGGGCCAAATTCCAATATGTGATTTCCCTGCGGGACCTGCGCCTCCAGGCCGCCCAGGCCTATTTCGATCTGCAGCAGGCCGACGACCAGGTGCGTATTGGCAAGGAGTCGGTGCGGGCGTCCCTGGTGAGCCTGCGCGATTCCAGGGCTCGCTTCCAGGCCGGGGTGGCCACCAAGCTCGAGGTGCTGGAAGCAGAAACCCAGTTGGCCCGCGACCAACAGCTGCTCACCAATGCCCTGGCCTCACAGTCTGTGGCCCGTCGGGCCCTGGCCTCCCTGCTAGACCTGCCCCAATCCGTGACGCCCACGGCCCAGGATCCCTCCCGGGTGCTCGGTGTGTGGCAGCCCTCACTGCAGGAGAGCATTGTGGCGGCCTACGCCTTCCGCGAGGAGCTCGATCAGGTGTTGTTGGATATCTCCATTGCCAATAGTCAGGCCAACGCCGCCCTGGGCCAGGTTCAGCCTCTTCTCAACATTTTTGCTGGCTTTGATGCCGGTTGGTTTGACGGCGACCAGCCAGGAACGAGCATCACAAGTGTTGAATCGGGTTCGAACTACGACGCCTCGGTGGGGCTCAACCTCCGCTGGAACCTGTTTGATGGTGGCGCCGCCGCCGCCCAGGCTCGCCAGAACCGGCAGCTCGCCCAGGAAAACACCTTCCGCTTTGCCCAACGGCGCGATTCGCTGCGCCTTGAGGTGGAGGACAGCTTCTATGAGCTGGAGAAGAATAACCGCAACATCACCACCACGGCCCGCGAGGTCATTTCGTCCCGGGAGTCGCTGCGTTTGGCCCGATTGCGTTTCCAGGCGGGGGTTACCACCCAACGGGAAGTGGTGGACAACCAGCGCGACCTCACCAACGCCGAGGTGCGTTACTCCAACGCCATTACCGACTACAACAAGCGATTGGCTGAATTGCGCCGCCGCACCGGTCTCGACCAGATTGCCTCCTGCCCCGCCCAGAATCTGCCCGCTGTGAAGCCCGCGGGCGCCTCCGACGATGTGCCGGTCGAGCCAGCCCGTCTGCTTCCCGCCTGCGACGCTGCCAATCCCGGCCCTGTCTAACCCCTGCGGACCGTTTCCTTGCCAGCCAATCCGCTCCCTCTCCCAGCACCCCCCGGCCTCGGCCTTGCATCAACCTTGCGGCTGGGTCTCTTCCAGGGGTGTCTTGGCTGTCTAGCCGTCGTTTTTGCCGGCTTGATGAACCGGGTGATGATCAGCGAACTGGGCTATCCAGCCCTGCTGGTGGGCCTGGCCTTGGCGTTTGAGCAGTTTGTTGCCCCGGCCCGGGTTCTGTTTGGCCAGCTCTCCGATGCCCGCCCGATTGCCGGTCGGCATCGCCTGCCTTACATCTGGCTGGGCACAACCCTGTTCTGCGGTCTTGCCGTGTTGTCGGTGCCGCTGATTTTCCGGGTGGCGCGCCTGTTGGAGGCAGGTAGCCCTGCCCAGCTCTGGCTATCGATCGCGGGCCTCTGCGGCCTGTTTGCCCTCTATGGCCTGGCCATCTCGATGGCCAGCACCCCCTACCTGGCCCTGGTGATTGACCGCACCACCGAGCAGGAGCGCTCCCGGGCGGTGGGCATCATCTGGTGTCTGCTCACCGTTGGCATTGTGATCGGGGCGATTGCCACGGCGATTGCCCTGCAGGGCCTGGATGGGGTGCGCGATCCGGCCGTGTTGGAGCCCGTCCTGTTCCGCTTCATGGTGGGGGTGGTGCTCACCGTGCTCGTGCTTACCGTGGTCGCCACCCTGGGCATGGAACGCAGCAGGGCCCTCCGCCCTGCTGCCGGCGAGGATGGCAGCCCCCCCCGTGAGGACGCCATCACCCTGCGCCAGGCCTGGAGCCTGGTCACCTCCAGTCGCCAGGTGGTGGTTTTTTTCCTGTTCCTGGTGCTGTTCACCCTCGGTTTGTTCCTGCAGGACCCGATCCTGGAGAGCTATGGCGCCGAGGTCTTCGGCATGCCGATTGCGGCCACCGCCTCGTTGAATGCGCTGTGGGGCATCGGCACCCTGGCGGGTCTGCTGCTGGCGGGGGTCTGGATCGTGCCTGCCCTGGGCAAGTTGGCCACCGCCCGGCTCGGCTGCCAATTGATCGCCGCCAGCCTGTTGCTGCTCCTGCTCTGCGGGCTGACGGCCCAGGCGCCCCTGCTGCGGGTGGTGATGCTGCTGTTTGGCCTCTCGGCCGGGATTGGCACGAACAGTGCCCTGGTGCTGATGCTGGACCTCACCCTGCCGGAGGCCGCGGGCACGTTCGTGGGGGTCTGGGGGCTTGCCCAGGCCATGTCTCGGGCCCTGGGCAAGGTGTTGGGCGGGGGCCTGTTGGATCTGGGCCGCTGGCTGGCAGACCTGGCTGGCTTGGGCACGGACCCGTTCCCGGCCTACGCCTTGGTTCTCGGCGTGGAGGTGCTGGTTGCGTTGGGGGCCCTTCTGGCCCTCAGCCGGGTCAATCTGCGCCAGTTCAGGGAAGATACCGGCAGAAGTCTCAACAAGGTGCTCGCCCTCGAGCTCGGATGACGGTCTCTCCTCCCTCCCTCGCAAGGCATGCCGGGCTGATGGCCCTGGTCGATCGTGTGGGTGATCGTCAACGCGGCGACTTCGGCCACACGACGTCGGATGTCAAGGCCGATGGCAGCCTGGTCACCGCCTGCGACCGATGGAGCGATGCAACCCTGGTGCGGGGGCTCGCCGAGCTCTACCCAGGCGAAGGTGTGCTGAGCGAGGAGGGAGACCGACGGGTGCCGAGCTCCTCCAGCTATTGGGTGGTGGATCCCCTCGATGGCACCACCAATTTCGCGGCGGGCATTCCCTACTGGGCCATTTCCCTGGCTCGCTTTGAGCAGGGTGTGCCTGTGCTGGCCGTGTTGGATGTGCCGCCGCTGCGCCAGCGGATCGTTGCCCTGCGCGGCGAGGGGGCCTGGCGCAATGGTCAGCGCCTCTCGCCTCCTTCACTGCAGAGCCATCCGGCCGGCTGTGCGTCCCTGTGTAGTCGTTCGATCGGGGTTCTGCAGAAATTGCCCCACCAGCGCTTTCCCGGCAAGATCCGCCTGCTGGGGGTGGCCAGCCTGAACCTGGTGAGTGTGGCCATGGGCCAGACGGTGGCAGCCCTGGAGGCCACGCCCAAGATCTGGGATCTGGCGGCAGCCTGGCTGGTGCTCACCGAGCTGGAGTGTTCGCTGCGCTGGCTTGACCGCACCCCCGACCAGCTGCGGGCGGGGGCAGACCTGAGCGCGGCTGACTTCCCGGTGTTGGCCGCTGATCGCCCCCAAACCCTGGAGCGGTTCCTCCCCTGGGGAGAAGCCCTGCTCAGCTGAGCAGAGAGCCT
>JAGYNF010000127.1 GCA_018400215.1 Cyanobium sp. M55B138
AACTCACTCAGCGACACCCCGCGCGGACCGCGGCGGGCCTCCAGCAGTTGGGCGCGCCGCAGGCGCAGCAACAGCTGTTCGAGCATCGCTTCCGGCAGTTGCTGGGCCGTGGCCAGTTCGGGGGTGGAGCGCCAACGCAGGGGATCACTGGCCAGCTCCAGCAGGGCCCGGAGGGCATGGTTAGCCTGCTTGCCCAGCATCAGGCCCGGGCCGCCAGCCGCTCCAACACGTGTTCGAGGGTGTAGCCGAACAGGGCTGGATCGGGGGCTGTCGTGCCGATATCGGCCAGGCCCAGCTCGGCCCAGCGCCCGTCCAGGCACGCTTCCAGCTGCGCCGATCGGGCCAGCGGTTCTCCCCAGGGATGGCGCTTCTCCGGGCCGATCTTGGTGGTGGCGTCGATCGCCAGCCGGCCGCCCAGGCCCAGGCGCTCGCTCGCAAAATCCAGGGTGTCGAAGGGGGTGTCCTCCAGCACAAACAGGTCGCGCTGGGGATCCACCTGGGCGCTGATCGCCCAGATCACCTGGCGCGGATCGCGGATGTTGATGCTTTTATCAACCACCACCACAAATTTGGTGTAGGTGAACTGGGGCAGGGCACTCCAGAAGGCCATCGCCGCCCGCTTGGCCTGGCCGGGGTAGGCCTTGTCGATGGCGATCACGGCCAGCTTGTAGCTGAGCCCCTCCATCGGCAGGAAGAAATCAATGATCTCGGGGATCTGCTGGCGCAGGATCGGCGTGTAGATGCGGTTGAGCGCGATGGCAAGCATCGCGTCTTCCTTGGGGGGCCGGCCGCTGAAGGTGGTGAAGTAGATGGGATCGCGCCGCTGGGTGACGCACTGGATGCGCACCAGGGGGGAGTCCTCCACGCCGCCGTAGAAGCCCATGTGGTCGCCGAAGGGGCCATCGGCCAGCTCCTCGCCCGGCGTGATCGTGCCTTCGAGCACCACCTCGCTGTGGCTGGGCACCTCCAGGTTCACGGTTTTGCACTTGGCCAGGCGCACGCCTTCCCCGGCGTAGAGACCGGCGAACAGCCACTCGCTCAGCTGCACCGGGATCGGTGTGGCCGCCGCCATCACCAGCAGGGGGTGCACGCCGATGGCGATGGCGATCTCCAGTTTTTTGCCCAGGGCCGCCGCCTTGCGCAGGTGGCGGGCGCCGCCGCGCACGCTCAGCCAGTGCACGGTCATGGTGTTGATGCTCTGCTGCTGCAGCCGGTACACGCCCACGTTGGGGGTGCCGGTTTCGGGGTCCTTGGTGATCACCAGCCCCAGGGTGATGATCCGCCCCCCATCGCCCGGCCAGGGGCGCAGCAGCGGCAGGGCATCGAGGTTCACCGCCTCCCCTTTGAACACCTGTTGGCGGCAGGGGGGCGTGAGATCCAGGTCGGGCCGGGCCTTGAGCACATCCAGCAGCACCGAGCCGAAGCGCACCGCCTCGCGGGCCCCCTTGGGGGGCCGGGGCTGCTGCAGCAGGGCCAGGCGCTCGCCCAGGGCTTCGAGCTCCTCGGGCCGCTCCATGCCCAGGCTCCACAGCACCCGCTCCTGGGTGCCGAGCAGGTTGATCGCCACCGGCATCGACGAGCCGATCACGTTTTCAAACAACAGCCCCGGCCCGCCGGCGGCCAGCACCCGGTCGGCGATGGCGGCCAGTTCCAGGTCGGGGTCCACCGGCGCCGTGATGCGGCGCAGGGCGCCGCGGTGCTCCAACAGCTCCAGAAAACCGCGCAGGTCGCGGCGGCTGCGCGGGCTGGTGAGGGACGCGGGCATGCAGGGCTCATGCGGGGCCAAGCAACTGGCTCCCATCGGCCTGCTTACTCTGACGCACCCCTCCCGCCGCTGCGGCCGTGCAACTCCACTACTTCCACACCTCCGACAACGTGCCGCCGCTGCAACCGGTGGCGGAGGGGGGGGCCGATGCGGCCGTGGTGATCGATGTGCTGCGGGCCACCACCACCATTGCCTGGGCCCTGCACAACGGCGCCGAAGCCATTGAGGCCTTCGATGATCTCGAGGCCCTCGACCGGGCAGCCCAGGCCTGGCCGGCCGAGCGACGGCTGCGGGCCGGCGAACGGGGTGGCCAGCGGTTGGCGGGATTCGACCTGGGCAATTCCCCCCTGGCGGTGACTCCGGAGGTGGTGGGGGGCAAGCGCATCTTCATCAGCACCACCAACGGCACCCGCTCCCTGGCCGCCGTGCGGGCTGTGCCCCTGCTGCTCACCGCCTGTTTGCCCAACCGCACGGCGGTGGCGCGGCGGCTGGTGGAGCAGGGCTGCGAGCGGGTGTGGATCGTGGGCAGTGGCTGGGAGGGGGCCTACTCCCTCGAGGACAGCCTGGCGGCTGGGGCGGTGGCCTCGGCCGTTTTCGAGTTGGCCGTCGCCCCCCACCGCGGCGCCACGATTGGCAACGATGAGATGCTCGCCGCCCTGGCCCTCTGGCAGCAGTGGCACCACGAACCGGAAACCTGCCTGCGGGCGGCCAGCCATGGCCAGCGCCTGATGGGCCTCGGCGACCACAACGGAGACTTTGCCTGCTGCAGCGCTGTTGACAGCCTCAGCGTGGTGCCACAACAGCTGGAGCCCGGCGTTTTGCGCGCCTCCTGAGCCTGGCGCGATGCGGCGTGTCTCCTACAGTTCGGCGTCCTGACGGGTGATCTGGTGAGCAGTTTTCTGGCGGCAGCGGTGCAACTCACCAGCACGCCGGATCCGGACGCCAATTTCGCCGCCGCCGAGGAGCAGATCGAACTGGCCGCCCGCCGCGGCGCCGACCTGGTGGGGCTGCCGGAGAACTTCGCCTTCATGGGGGACGACAGCCTGCGGCTGCAGCTCGCCCCTGCCCTGGCCGAGCGCTGCAGCCGCTTCCTGGTGACCATGGCGCGGCGTTATCAGGTGACCCTGCTCGGTGGTGGGTTCCCCGTGCCCGCCGGCGAAGGTCTCACCTCCAACCGGGCCGAGCTGGTGGGCACCGAGGGCCAGCTGTTGGCCCGTTACGACAAGATCCACCTCTTCGATGTGGACCTGCCGGACGGCATCACCTACTGCGAGTCGTCCACCGTTCAGCCCGGCCAGGAGCTGCCCCCGGTGGTGGAGGTGCCAGGCCTGGGCCGGATCGGCCTGTCCATTTGTTATGACGTGCGCTTCCCCGAGCTCTACCGCCACCTGGCCCGGGAGGGTGCCGATGTGCTGATGGTGCCGGCCGCCTTCACCGCCTACACCGGCAAGGACCACTGGCAGGTGCTGCTCCAGGCCCGCGCCATCGAGAACACCGCCTACGTGGTGGCCCCAGCCCAGACCGGCATCCACTACGGCCGCCGCCACACCCATGGCCATGCCCTGGTGATTGACCCCTGGGGCACGGTGCTGGCCGATGCGGGGGTGGCCCCAGGGCTGGCGGTGGCGCCCATCGACCCCGGCCATGGCCTGCGGGTGCGTGCCCAGATGCCAAGCCTGCAGCACTGCCGCCCCAGGCTCTTTGCCCTCGGTTGATGGGCTCGATTGGTCGGTCGCGATGGATTCGGGGCTTGCTGTTGCTGGCCCTTCTGCTGGCTGACCTGCCCGCCCTGGCCTCCAGCCTGGCCGCGTGGCGCGTGACCCGCCAGGGCCAGCTGGAGCTGCGCACCGCGCCGAACGTGCCGCTCAAGGCCTTCTTTGAGGCTGGCGCGGCGGGGCGGGGCCCGCGGGTGTGGATTGATTTCCCCGGTGCTCCCGCCCGCAGCCGCACCATCCGCGGCTCCGGTTCGATCCGGGAGGTGCGCATCGGCCGGCCCGACCCGGCCACCACCCGGCTGGTGCTCGAGTTCGCCCCCGGCACCCAGCTCGACCCCACCGAGCTGCGCCTGGTGGGCACGGCGCCAGACCGTTGGCGCATGGAACTCACGGGCCTCGAACGCCAGGTGACCCTCGGCCTGGGGGAGGGTGATCTGGACGGCAGGGCGAGCCAGCCCTGGACAGCCCGCGCCCCCTTCCCCACCGCGGCCGCCCCCCTCTCGGCCGATGGCCTGCCGGTGGTGCCGCGGGGGCGCTACAGCGTGGTGATCGATCCCGGCCATGGCGGCCCCGATCCCGGTGCCATCGGCATCGGCGGTTTGCGCGAAACCGATGTGGTGCTCGACGTGAGCCTGCAGGTTGCACGGTTGCTGCAGGCCCGTGGCGTGCAGGTGTTGATGACCCGCACCAGTGAGGTGGATGTGGACCTACCACCCCGGGTGTCGATGGCCAACCGATCGGGTGCCACCGCCTTCGTGAGCATCCACGCCAATGCCCTCAGCATGGCCCGCCCGGATGTGAATGGCATCGAAACCTTCTACTTCCCGAGTAGCTCCGGTTCCCAGTCCCTGGCCTCGGCCCTGCAGGGCCGCATGATGTCCATCTCCCAGGGGTCGCCCAACCGGGGCGTCAAGCAGGGGCGATTTTTTGTGATCCGCCGCACGGTGATGCCGTCGGCCCTGGTGGAGATGGGCTTCCTCACCGGTGCCATCGATGCCCCCCGCCTGGCCAATGCCGATTTCCGCCGCCGCATGGCCCTGGCCATTGCGGCGGGCATCCTCGATTTTCTTGGGGGACGGCCATGAGCCTGCTGGTGGGCCTGTTTGACAGTGGTCTTGGCGGGCTCACGGTGCTGCGCCACGTCCAGCAGCACTATCCCCACTCCCCCTGCCTCTATCTGGCCGACACGGCGCGGGTTCCCTACGGCACCCGCAGTGCGGAGGACATCCGCGCCATTGCGGCGGAGGTGGTGCGCTGGTTGCGCCAGCAGGGGGTGGGGGTGTTGGTGATGGCCTGCAACACCTCCAATGCCCTGGCCCTGGATGTGGCGGTGGCCGAGGCCGGTGTGCCCGTGGTGGGGCTGATCGACAGCGTCGCCGCTGTGATCGAAAGTGATCGGGTCGGCGTGCTGGCCACCCCGGCCACCGCCGCCAGCGGCGCCTATCGCCGCGCCATCCACGCCGTGCGGCCTGGCGCAACAGTCATGGAGGTGGCCTGTCCAGCCTTTGTGCCCCTGATTGAGGCGGGGGATCTCAGCTGCGCCGAACTCCAGGCTGCGGCGCAGGACTACGTGGCACCCCTGCTGCACGCCAACGTCGACACCGTGGTGATGGGCTGTACCCACTACCCCTTGTTGCGACCCCTCTTGGCGGACCTGTTCCCCCCTGGCACCCGGCTGGTGGATCCAGCCGAGGCCGCGGTGGGGCGCCTCGGGCCCCTGCTGGCGAGCCTGGGTGATCTGCCCGAGGGGGAGCAGCCGCTGCTAGGAGCGGCGATCCGGTAGCGACCGCGAAGGCATTG
>JAGYNF010000128.1 GCA_018400215.1 Cyanobium sp. M55B138
AAACCCATAATCCTAATTACGTAAAGGTAAATAAAAGTCAGGACTAAAACCGCGGCGGCCGGTGCCGCTGTCGCCGATCACCAGGAAGCTGAAGGCCCCGTCGCCGCCCGGGTCGCCCTCCAGCACCAGCCGGCAGGGGTCGATACCGGCCGCCGCCAGGGCCGGATGGCCCCAGCGCACCCGCTTGGCCATCCGTTGGATCTTGCTGGGGATGCTGGCTTCGCTGGCGAGGTTGAGGCCCATGGCTCAGCCCACGGGGGTGATCACACGCAGGGCACCGGGGCAGCTGCGGATGGTTACACGGCTGGCCGTGACCATTTCGCCATCCACCACCAGTTGCTGGGGCGTGTCGGTGGCGATCTGGATCTCCCGGGCCCGCAGGCAGAGCAGGTCGGGGTGGCTGCTGGGCGTCTGCACCACGGCGGAGGTCATCAGGGCCGCCAGGGCGTTGAGGCCCTGCAGCCGACTGGTGGGGGTGGCCACGGTCACCTCCAGCAGGCCGTCGTCGGGGACCACCGCCCCGAACCCCTGGGCCAACACCGAGGTGTTGGGCGCCACGTTGGCCACGGTGATGGCGGCGGCCTCCAACTCCTGGGTGCTGCCATCGATCGTGAGGCGGGCGCTGAATGGCTGCTGGCTGAGCAGCTGCTGGGCCCCGGCCAGCACGTAGGCCAGGGCGCCAAAGCGGGTCTTGAGCTCGCGGTTGGTCCGGTTCACCATCCCCGCCTCGAAGCCCAGGCCCGCCAGCAGCACCATCGGGCTGCCGTTGCAGAGCGCCGTGTCGATGCGGCGGCTGGCGCCCGCCAGCAGCACGGCGCAGGCGGCCGCCAGATCGGTGGGGATGGCCAGGGCCGCCGCGAAGGCATTGGCGGTGCCGCAGGGGATCACCCCCAGGGGAATGTCGGTGCCGACCAGGGCACCTGCCACCGCCGACACGGTGCCGTCACCGCCGCAGGCCACCACCATGACCTCGCAGGCCTGGTTGGCCTCGCTGGCCTGGTTGGGGTGGCGTGTGCGGATGGTTTCGATCAGCCCGCGGGTCTGCTCAGCCGGATCTCCATGTGCCTGGGTGAGCATCACCTCCAGTTGCAACTGGGGCTCGAGCAGGGAGCGGATGCGCAGGAGGGTGGCATCGGCGGCGCCGTTGCCCGCCACCGGGTTGAACAGCAGGTAGGCCCGCCGGCTGCGCAGCAGACCGCGCAGGGCCAGATCGGCGCTGGCCGGGTTGAGGGCCAGGGGGATGTCGGCCACGGCGCAGGCCCGCGCCAGCAGGGCCAGGTCGGGTTGCAGCGCCGCCGGCGCATGGGGATCGGCAAAGGCCATCACCGCCGCGGCCCTGCCGTCGAGTGCCAGGGCCGCGGCGCGGATGTCGGCGCCGGCGGCCAGGCTGCCGAGCTGGGCGCTGTCCTCCGCCAGCAGGGGGGCCAGGGCCGGCCGGCCGGCGAGCTCCTGCGCCAACTCCCCATTGGCCAGCAGCTCCAGGCCGGCCAGGGTGGCGTGGTGGCGGTCCAGCCAGTCGAGCAGGCGGTGGTTGGCCGCCGCCGCCAGCAGCAGGAGGGTCTGGGCCATCAGCCGGCACCAGGGCGGGGAACGGGGGGAGCACTGGCGGGCACCTGCTGCAGCCAGACCGCCACGGGGATCGGCTGGTTCTGGGCGTAGCCCACCGGCAGCCACAGGTCGCCGGCTTCGGCGTGGAAGTGGATCTCCCAGTGGTAGAGCCCGGTGTAGGCGCGCGGGTCGTCCTGGAGCAGGGCGGCATAGTGCAGCACGGCCCGGCCGTAGCGCTCGCTGTTGTTGTAGCCCCACAGGCCCTTGCCGATGTCCTGCAGGCCGCCGCGGCGCACCAGGTAGCGGGCGGCGGCCTGGATGGCGTCGTGGGGGTCGCGGATATTGCCCGCCCCCACGCCGGCCTGGGCCCAGGTGGTGGGCAGGAACTGCATCGGCCCCTGGGCGTTGGCCACCGACACGCCGTCGATGCGGCCCATGCCCGACTCCACCAGGTTGATCGCTGCCAGGACCTCCCAGTCGATGCCGGTGGCGGCGGCCGCCTTGCGGTAGTGGGCCAGGAGCTCCTCGGCGGGAGCGGGGGGAATGATCCGCCAGGCGGGCAGGCTGGTGGGCCGCCGGTCGTGGCGATGCATGGCCAGGAATTCCCGCCGGGCCTCCAGGTGGTGGTGGGCTACACCGCGCCATTGCTGGGGGAGCAGGGCCTGCACGGCGGCGGCCCGCTCTGGATCCCGGGAGAGCACCCGGTAGATCACCTGTTGCTGGTGGCCGAGGCGCGGCAGTTGCCCGGCGGGGGTGGCGGGATCGCGCAGGGCCGTCTCCACCTCTGTGAGCAGTTCGGCCAGCTCGGTCGCATCGGCGGGCACCTTGGGGTAGTGGCGGCCATCGGCCTGGCGCGGCAGGGCTGGGTCGTGCGGCAGGGCAACGCTCTGGGCCTGCTCGGAGGTCAGGGCGCTAACGCGCAGTGCCGGCCGCAGAGCCCGCCCGCCCAGCAGCGCCAGGGCCAGCCCCCCGGCGGCCAGCCCCAGCCGAGCTGCTTTGCGGCGGCGGGGTTGGGCTATGCGGGGCTTGGGATTCAGCTTCGTCATCGACGCTACCGGCTTCGCCCCGGGTCACCTGCCGGACGTTCCAGGCCGGGGTCGAGCTGGGCGGTGATGAACAGCTGCACCATCGTCCAGAAGCCGAGGTCCACCTTCACGCTAATCACGGCGTTGAGGAGGGGAATCCAGCCGGCAGTCAGGCGATGGTGATGGCGGCCCTGGGATCGACCACGGCGGAGTCAGGTTCCACTGGCCGCCACGCACTCACTGGCGCTGCAGCACCCCCAATCCCTCGGTGTCGAGGTTGGCGATGCGCAGCCGACTGACCGCTGCCCCGGGCCCGGCCGCTGGGTCTGCCGCGAACACCACGGCGCTGGGCCCCACCCCGTTCTCGCCGGGCGGCTGGTAGCGGAAGGTGTCGCCGCTCACGTGGCTGAGGGGATAGGGGGATAGGGCCGGGCCCAGCTGCAGGCGCAGGCCCGCGCCAGCGCGGCTCACCACCGCCTGGCCCACATAGGCATTGCGGTAGCTGCCCACGTAGGCCTGCAGGGCTCTGGGCGGCAGGGGCTGGGCCGGGATGGGGACCTCGGGGTAGGCCTGGGCCATCGAGGCGACCATCAGCGGCTGCAGCAGGGTCAGGTAGTCGCGCTGCACCGTGCCGCTGCGGATCAGGTCGAGCACGCCTAGACCCAGCGATTCCGCCAGGCCCACCGGCGCGGCATTGGTGAGCACCACCACCCCGAGCCCCTCGGCCGGTAACAGGTACACGGCGGTGGCGGCGCCCATGGCGAAGGCGCCGGAATGGCTCAGCTGCACCGCCCCCTGATCGCTCACGTTCACCCCCCAGCCGAGCCCGTAGAAGCCGCTGCGTTCGCGGGAGGGATCGCTCGCCTCCCGGCTCACGCTCAGCGGACGGTGGGTGCCGGCCAGCTGCAGGCGCAGCCAGCGGCTGAGATCGTGCGCACTCGAGCTCACCCCGCCCGCCGGCGACTGGGCGTCGGCATCCCGGTCGGGGCCCATGACCCAGAGATCGCCACGGCGCACGTGGGGCCGCACCCGGTTGGGCGCGTCGCGGAAATCGGCATGGCGGGAGCTGGTGCGCTCCATGCCCAGGGGCCGGTAGAGGCGTTCGGCGGCCAGCTCCTCCCAGCTGCTGCCCTGCTGGCGGGCCACGGCCACGGCGGCGGCGGTGAAGCCGAAGTTGGTGTAGGCGTAGGTGGCCCGGAAGCGGTTGCCCAGGGGCTGCAGCGACAGCCGCTCCAGAATGGTGGCTCTGTCGAAGCCGAGATCCTCCAGCGGGTCGCCGGCATGGTCGCCCAGGCCGCTGCGGTGGGAGAGCAGGTCGCGCAGGGTCACCGAGGTCGCGATCGCCGGCGGCCCGAGCCGGAACTCCGGCAGCTGGGTGGTCACCGGGTCGTCCCAGCTGGCCCGGCCATCGCCCACCAGTCCGGCCAGCACGGTGCTGGTGATCGGCTTGGAGAGCGAAGCCAGGGGGAACAGGGTGTGGGCATCCACCGGCTCGCTCCTGCCGAGCTGCCGCACCCCGAATCCCCGGAGCAGCACCGGCCGGTCGTGGCGTACCACCGCGATCGCCACCCCTGGCACGCCGGTGCGTTGCATCAGCTGCTGGGTCAGTGCCTCGATCTGCGACCCCACCTCATCCGGTGCGGCCCGCAGCGGCGGCGCCGGGCTGAGGCAGACCAGCAGGGCCAGGCAACCCGGCATGACGACGGATCGACCATGCATCACCCTGTCAGCCCCCGCGAAGGCGCACCGAGAGGTGCATCTGCTGGCTGCCGGGGGCGATCGGCACCTCCTTCACCGCGAGGTACGCCTGGCCCTTCACCAGTTCGCTCAGCTTGCGGAAGCCGTAGTTGCGGGCGTCGAAGGCGGGGTCGTTTTTCTGCAGCAGGCTGCCCACCATGCCGAGGGGCGCCCAGCCGTCGTCCTGGGTGACGGCCGTGATCGCCTCGCACAGGAAGGGCTGCAGCGGTGGGGCCCCCTCGTCGTCGGCTGAGCGGCGCTGGTGGGAGCCGGCGCTGGAGCCGCCGCCGCCGCCGCGCTTGAGGATGTCGGTGTAGAGAAAGCGGTCGCAGGCGGCCACGAACGCCTTGGGGGTCTTGCGCTCGCCAAAGCCGATCACCAGCAGCCCCTGCTCGCGGATGCGGGTGGCCAGGCGGGTGAAGTCGCTATCAGACGACACCAGGCAGAAGCCATCCACCCGGCCGCTGTGCAGCAGGTCCATGGCGTCGATGATCAGGGCTGAATCGGTGGCGTTTTTGCCGCTGGTGTAGCTGAACTGCTGCACCGGCACGATCGCGTGCACGTTGAGCACGTCCTTCCAGCTGCCCAGCTGGGGTGTGGTCCAGTCGCCGTAGGCCCGCTTCACGGTGGCGGTGCCCACCTGGGCCACTTCGGTGAGCAGGTCGCTGATCACCGCCGCCTGGGCGTTGTCGGAGTCGATCAGCACCGCCAGGTTGGGGGCGTCGCGGCTCATGGCTGTTTCCCCTGCGTTGGCGCCCCGGCCCGCCAGCTGCGCTCCAGCAGTTGCAGCGGGTGCAGCACGGTCTGGGGGTGGCCGCCCTCCGCGAGATGGCGGCGGATCTGCAGGCTGCAGCCGATGTTGGCGCTGGCCACCAGCTCGGCGCCGGTGCCGCCCAGATCGGCCGCCTTGATCCGGCCCAGCTCGGCGGCCTCCTCGGGCTGCACCAGGTTGTA
>JAGYNF010000129.1 GCA_018400215.1 Cyanobium sp. M55B138
GGCTCCACACGTTGGGGTAGAGGGTGGTGAAGCCCGCCGCCGCCAGCTCGGCCACGGCCTTCTCAATGCGGGCGGGGTCGTAGTAGAGGGGGCTGGGGCTGTTGGTGAGCCACACGCCGATGCGGCGCACCGGCTTGGCGCCCGCCGGTGTCGCCACGATGGCGCCAGCCCCCACCAGGGCCGCCAGGACCAGATTGACGCCCAGGGGCAGCAGGGCCTTGAGCCGGGCGAAGCGGCGCAGCGGCATGACTTTCAGCGGAAAAGATTTCAGCGAAACAGATTTCAGCGAAACATTGAGCTCACCGAGCTCTCCTCATGGATGCGCCAGATCGCCTCACCCAGCATGTTGGCCACCGACAACACCCGCAACTGGGGGAAGCGCCGCTCCTCGGCCAGGGGGATCGAGTTGGTCACCACCACCTCCTCAAACAACCCGGGCTCGGAGAGCCGCTCCAGGGCCGGCGGAGAAAACACGGCGTGGGTGGCGCAGCAGAGCACCCGGGCGGCACCGTTGCGGCGCAGCAGCTTGGCCCCTTGGCAGATCGTGCCGCCGGTGTCGATCATGTCGTCGATCAGCACGGCGGTCTTGCCGGCCACATCGCCGATCACCGTGAGGCTTTCGGCCACGTTATGGGCGGCGCGGCGCTTGTCGATGATCGCCAGGGGGGCATCGTGCATCTTTTTGGCGAAGGCCCGGGCCCGCGCCACCCCGCCCACGTCCGGCGACACCACCACCACTTCGCCGAGGTTGCGGGTGCCGAGGTAATCCACCAGCACCGGTGAGCCGTAGATGTGGTCGCAGGGGATGTCGAAGTAACCCTGGATCTGGGAGGAGTGCAGGTCCATGGCCAGCACCCGGTCCACACCGCTCATGGTGAGCAGGTTGGCCACCAGCTTGGCGGTGATCGATTCCCGGCCGGCGGTCTTGCGGTCGGCGCGGGCGTAGCCGTAGTAGGGGATCACGGCGGTGACCTGGCGGGCCGAGGCCCGCTTGCAGGCGTCCACCATGATCAGCAACTCCATCAGGTGGTCGTTCACCGGCGCGCAGGTGGGCTGCACCAGGAACACATCGCAGCCCCGGATCGACTCCTGGATCTGGATGTAGGTCTCACCGTCGGCGAAGCGCTTGATCACCCGGGGGCCGTCGGGCACGCCCAGGTAGGCGCCAATCTCCCGGGCCAGGCCCTGGTTGGCGGTGCCACTGAACAGCCGCAGCCGGCGGGTGTCATGGTTGGTTCCAGCTGCGTGATCCGCAGAATGGCCTGCCTGAGCCAGCCGGTCGGCGGAGAGGAAACTGGTCACGGCGGGCGCGGGCGCGTCGGCTGAACTCTGATGGTAGAAGCGTGCCGCCCCCTGAAGTGCAAACAACCATGACGCTTCCTGGAGCTGCGTTACCGGGCCCGACCCCCACCCTGGTGCTGCTGGCGGCGGGGCCCGCCCCGGCCGTGGCTGGGCTGCAGGGCCAGGCCGGCCCGGCCCTGGCCGCCGCCCTGGGCCTGCATTGGTCGGATCCGCTCAACCCCCTCAGCCCCGATGAAGCCCTCGCCGCCCTGGTGGGGGTGGGGCCGGCCCTGGTTCCCCTTCCCCGTGATCCCGGTCAGCCCCTGGCGGATGGCCGCCACTGGGCGGCGGCCCTGGGGCCCTGGCGCCAACCGGTGCTGGTGCTGCTGGCCGCCGACCAGCTGCAGACGGGGCTGCCCGCGGCACTCACGGCGCTGTTGGCCCAGTGGCAGGTGCCCTGCCTGGGCCTGGTGCAGTGGGGGGGCACCTGGCAGCCCGAGCTGCGGCGGCTGGAGGGTTTGCCCTGGCTGGGCGGCCTCGAGGCCACCAGCCCCCCAGAGGTGGCCGCAGACCTGCGCCGGGTGGTGGCCGCCCGCTGGGCTGGGCTCGACGCCCAGGGCTGAACCGCCCTGGCTAGGGCTGGCTGGCGCCGGGTTCCGCCGCGGCCCAGAACGCCTCCGGCAGGGTGCGCACCCGTTCCCGCAGGGGGCTGGTGGCGGCCCCCTCCTTGCCGCTGCGGGGGGGCTCCAGCGGCAGGCTGGTGAAACGGAGCTGGGTGCCGGGTTGCAGCGCCACCACCAGCAGACTGAGGGCCTCGCTGCGGTTGAGGTTGGTCTGCACCTGGCCCTGCAGCTCGCTCACCAGGGCGACCAGATCCAGTTGGGGTTGGCTGAGCTTGAGTTCCCGCTGCAGGCTGCGGGCCACCTCCTGCTGGTTGGCCAGGCGGCTCTCCACGGGGCGCTGGGGATCCTGCCAGCGCACCAGGTGTTCCACCTGGGTGGGATTGAGGCGCTGCAGGCCGCTCTGTAGATCGATCGAGAGGTTCTGGCTCTTGTCGGTGTGGCGCATGGTGCGACTGGGGCTGGCCTCCACCACCCCGAGGCGCTGCACCAGGGCGCGCAGGCCGCCGCGGCTCAGCACCAGGTAGCGATCGGGCTGACCGCTGGGCAGATCGGCCAGCTCCCGCACAGCGTCGGCCACCAGGGCCGCCCCCCCGCTGCCGTAGAGGCTGGAGAGGGCCTGGGGTGCCGCTTCGCCGGGCAGCTGCACCGCCACCTGGGCGGGCACTTGCAGCAGCTGCAGGGGGCCGCCGGGGTTGAAGCGCAGCAGCAGCAGGGCGTCGGCGTTGGCGGGACCCGCCGGGGCGGCCTGGTTGCTGGCATCACCGAGCCGATCGCTGTCCAGGCCGATCAGCAGCAGCGTCACGGGGCGATTGGGGGGGGTGGCCAGGTCGTTGAGGTTGCGCTCCCTGGCGTTGGGGGGCTGGCCGCCCCGGGACCAGACCAGATCCAGCACGCTGGCGGCGGCCAGCGCCGCTGCAGCCGCGCTGGCGATGGCCAGCAGGTGGCGCCTGGTGCGGTTGGGGCTGGCGCGTCTTGGGCTGGTGGGGGCGCGAGGCGGCATCGCGGCGTGGTCGGGTCGTGGGACACCCGTTGAGCTTTGCGCGCCACTCTGGCCCAGACCGGCCTGGCCAGCCCTGCGCCCCCGGCACCCGATAGGTTGTGACCAGCGACTGGCCCGCCCTTGCCGGCTCCCCATGAGAAGGCCCGGCCCCTGGCCAAGGGCAGCGTGTATCCCGCCAAGGACCTCTGCAGCCAGTGCGGGCTCTGCGACAGCCGCTGGGTGGCCTATGTGAAGAGCAGCTGCGCCTTCCTGGAGCAGCGCTTTGAGGCGATGGAGGAAGCGGCCCATGGCCGCAGCCGCGACCTTGAGGATGAGGATGAGCTCTATTTCGGTGTGCAGCAGCGCATGCTCACCGCCCGGCTGGCCCAGCCGATCGACGGGGCCCAGTGGACCGGCATCGTGAGCCGCATCGGCGTGCGCGCCCTGGAGACGGGCCTGGTGGATGCGGTGCTGTGCGTGGGCCAGAGCGCGGAGGATCGCTTCACGCCGGTGCCGCGGCTGGCCCGCACCCCCGCGGAGGTGCTCAGCGCCCGGGTGAACAAGCCCACCCTCTCGCCCAATTTGGAGGTGCTGGAGCAGCTGCCCGGCAGCGGCATCAAGAAGCTGCTGGCCATCGGCGTGGGCTGCCAGATCCAGGCCCTGCGGGCGGTGCAGTCCACCCTGCCGCTTGAGGAGCTCTACGTGCTGGGGCTGCCCTGCGTCGACAACGTGAGCCGGGCGGGCCTGCAGACCTTCTTGGAGAGCACCGTGAGCTCCCCAGGCACGGTGGTGCACTACGAGTTCATGCAGGACTTCCGCATCCACTTCCGCCACAGCGACGGCCGCACCGAAACGGTGCCCTTCTTCGGGCTCGATACGCCCAAGCTGAAGGACGTGTTCGCCCCCAGCTGCCTGAGCTGCTTCGACTACACCAACGCCGGCGCCGATCTGGTGGTGGGCTACATGGGGGCCAGCTTCGGGCGCCAGTGGCTCACGGTGCGCAACCCCAGGGGCCAGGTGCTGCTCGACCTGGTGGAGGGCGAGCTGGAGGTGGCGCCGGTGAGCTCCAGCGGCGATCGCCAGGCGGCGGTGCAGCAGGGCATCGAGGCCTACGACAAGGCGCTGAAGCTGCCGATGTGGCTCGCCAAGTTGATCGGCGTTGTCGTGGAGCGCTTCGGGCCGAAGGGCTTGGAATACGGCCGCTTCTCGATCGACTCCCACTTCACCCGCAACGCCCTCTGGCTGCGCCGCAACCACCCCGAGAAGCTGGCGGCCCACATCCCGGCCTTTGCCCAGAAGATCATCAGCCGCTACCGGCTGCCGGCCCCATGAGCAGCCCTTGCCGCCGTGCCGGCGTGCTGCTCCATCCCACCGCCCTGCCTGGAGCGGGCGGCTGTGGCACCTTTGGCCAGGCCGCCCACGAGTGGATCACCCTGTTGGGTCGCCGTGGCATCACCAGCTGGCAGCTGTTGCCCCTGGCCCCCACCGATGGCACCGGCTCGCCCTACAGCTCTCCCAGCGGTTCGGCCCTCAACCCCTGGTTCCTCGATGCCGACGACCTGGAGCGCCAGGGATACCTCAGCAGCGAGGAGCGGCGTGGCCTGCCCGAACCCACCGGTGCCCGCTTGGATCCCCAAGCCCAGGGCGAGCGCAGCCAGGCCCTCGGGGCCGCCCTGCGGCGCTGCTGGCCGCTGCAGGCGCCCAGCCGCCAGCAGGCCTTCCGGCGCTGGCGGCGGCGCCAGCGCTTCTGGCTGCGCGACCACAGCCGCTTCATGGTGTTGCGCCGGCTGCATGCCGGCCAGCCCTGGTGGCAGTGGCCCACGCCGCTGGCCGCGCGCCAGCGCCGCGCCCTGCGCCGCTTTGATCGCGAGCAAACCGCCGGGCTGCTGGAGGAAGATCTGTTGCAGTGGCAACTGCAGGGCCAGTGGGAGGCCCTGCGCCGCCAGGCCCACGCCCAGGGGGTGGAGCTGTTTGGGGATCTGCCCTTCTACGTGGCCCACGACAGCGCCGACGTGTGGAGCGCTCCGAGCCTGTTCTCCCTGGCTGCCGGTGGTTCCCTGCAGGCCCAGAGCGGGGTGCCGCCCGACTACTTCTCCGCCAGCGGCCAGCTCTGGGGCACGCCGGTGTATCGCTGGGGGCGGCACCAGCGCAGCGGCTTTCGCTGGTGGATCGGCCGCCTCAGCCGCCAGCTGCAGCTGTTCGACCTGCTGCGGCTCGACCACTTCCGGGCCCTGCAGGCCTACTGGCGGGTGCCCGGCGGCGATGCCAC
>JAGYNF010000013.1 GCA_018400215.1 Cyanobium sp. M55B138
ACGTGACCATGCCCTACCACCGCCTGCTCGACCAGGCGATGGAGCAGCGCCGCGGCGACCGCCGCATCGGCACCACCGGCCGTGGCATCGGTCCCACCTATGCCGATAAATCGGAGCGCAACGGCATCCGCATCCTCGACATCCTCGATGGGGCCAGGTTGCGGGATCGTCTGGCCGGCGTTCTGGCCGAGAAGAACGAGATCCTGCAGAAGCTCTACGGCCTGGAGCCCCTCGACTTTGAGGCGATGGTGGCGGAATACGTGGCCTACGGCCAGCGCCTCGCCCCCCACGTGGTGGATTGCACCCGCACCATCCACCAGGCCGCCCGCAGCCGCAAGAACATCCTGTTTGAAGGGGCCCAGGGCACCCTGCTCGACCTCGACCACGGCACCTATCCCTATGTCACCTCCTCCAACCCGGTGAGTGGTGGGGCCTGCATTGGTGCCGGGGTGGGCCCCACCCTGATCGACCGGGTGATCGGCGTGGCGAAGGCCTACACCACCCGGGTGGGGGAGGGCCCCTTCCCCACCGAACTCGAGGGCAGCCTCAACGATCATCTCTGTGACCGGGGCGGGGAATACGGCACCACCACCGGCCGCCGGCGCCGCTGCGGCTGGTTCGACGGGGTGATCGGCCGCTACGCGGTGCAGGTGAATGGCCTTGATTGTCTGGCCATCACCAAGCTGGACGTGCTCGACGAACTCGACGAGATCCAGGTGTGTGTGGCCTACGACCTCGACGGCGAGCGGATCGAGCACTTCCCCAGCAGTGCCGAGGACTTCGCCCGCTGCCAGCCGATCTTCGAAACCCTGCCCGGTTGGCAGACCTCCACGGCGGACTGCCGCAGCCTCGACGACCTGCCGCCGACGGCCATGAGTTACCTGCGCTTCCTGGCAGAGCTGATGGAAGTGCCGATCGCCATCGTGTCGCTCGGCGCCGACCGTGACCAGACCATTGTCGTGGAAGATCCGATCCACGGCCCCAAGCGGGCGCTGCTGAGCGTCTGAAATATCCCCCCATCAGGCAGCCCATGACCGCCAAAACCCTCGATGTCGTCGGCATCGGCAACGCCATTGTCGACGTGCTTGTGAGCGCCGACGACCGCTTCCTCGCTGATCACGGCCTCACCAAGGGCACGATGGCCCTGATGGACGAACACCAGGCCGATCGGCTCTACGCCAGCGTGGGGGCCGGCCTGGAGACATCCGGTGGATCCGCAGCCAACACCCTGGCCGGCATTGCCCAGCTGGGGGGGCGTGCCGGTTTCATCGGCCGGGTGCGGGACGACCAACTCGGCGCCATCTTCCGCCACGACATCCAGGCCGTCGGCACCCGTTACGACACGCCGGCGGCCAGTGACGGGCCCTCCACGGCCCGCTGCCTGATCCTGGTGACCCCGGATGCCCAGCGCACCATGTGCACCTACCTGGGGGCCTCCGTGGGCCTCGATCCGCAGGATCTGGATCTGGACATGGTGGCCCAGGCCAAGGTGTTGTACCTCGAGGGCTACCTCTGGGACAGCGACGATGCCAAGCGGGCCTTCATCGCTGCCGCCGACATTGCCCGGGCCCATGGTGGCGAGGTGGCGCTGAGCCTCTCCGATGCCTTCTGCGTGGATCGCCACCGCGACAGCTTCCTGGAGCTGGTGGATGGCCACGTGGACATTCTGTTCGCCAATGAGATGGAGATCACCTCCCTCTACCAGGCCAACAGTTTTGAAGAGGCCCTGCGTCAGGTGCGGGGGCGCTGCCGGGTGGCCGCCCTAACCCGCAGCGAGCAGGGATCCCTGGTGCTGGCGGAGGACGGCACCCACCCGATCGCCGCGGTGCAGCTGGGCCCCCTGGTGGACACCACCGGTGCCGGTGATCTCTATGCGGCCGGCTTCCTGCATGGCTGGACCCAGGGCCTGGACCCGCAGCGCTGCGGCCAACTCGGCTCCCTCTGTGCCGGCCAGGTGGTCACCCAGCTAGGTCCCCGTCCCCAGGTGGATCTGGCGGCGTTGGTGCGCAGCCAGCTGGGCCAGCAGCTCTAGGCGGCTGTAGCGCCGGTCCGTGGCCAGCGACTGCGGCTGGCGCAGCAGCAGCAGCCGGCAGCCCTGCTCGGCGGCAACCCGGCGCCAGAGCCGCTCGGTGGGGGGACCGGATTGGCGGGCCACGATCACCTCGATCCGCCAACGGCGCACCAGGGCGGCCTCCACGCCGCTGGCCGGCGCCAGGGGCTGCAGGCAGGCCAGGCGTCCGGGGTCCAGGCCGGCGGCCAGGGCCAGCTGCAGGGCCGCGGGTCGGGGCAGCAGCCGGGCATGGTGCACGGCGCCCGGGCTGCTCTGCACCCCCAGGGCCAGATGGCGGGCACCGATAGCCAGCAGCAATCGGACCCCGGCCAGCTCGGCGCTGGCCAGATCCTCCAGCCGCTCCAGCCAGGTCACGGGGGGCTGGGGGTCCAGCCCCGTGGCGCTCTGCCGCTCCAGGCCCAGCAGTGGAACGCCGGCCTGCTGGCAGGCCACCTGCAGCTGGCGATGGATCTGGGTGGCAAAGGGGTGGGTGGCATCGATCACCGCCGTGAAGGGTCGCCCCTGCCGCTGGGCCGACTCCAGGGCCAGGCGCAGGGCTTCGCTGCCGCCCAGGGGCCCCACCCGCAGCTCCAGCCGGGGGTGACTGGCGTAGGGGCGGCTGGCCTCGGCGGTGACCACGCTCACGCACAGCTGCCAGCCCCGTTGCAACAGCTCCCGCATCAGGGGCGGACCATCGCCCGTGCCGCTGAAGAGCCACAGGCGTTGGCCTGGTGCCTGGTCGAGCGGGCCGCCGTGCATCAAGATGGCCTCCACAAATCCGGTGCGTTGGCGTGAACCACTGTCTGCTTGAAGTTGATGTGCTGGAGGCACCCCAGGTTCGCTACACCCAGGACAACCAGACCCCGGTCGCCGAGATGTTGGTGCAGGTGGAGGGCCTGCGGCCGGACGATCCGCCCGGCCAGCTCAAGGTGGTGGGGTGGGGCAATCTCGCCCAGGATCTGCAGAACCGCGTGCAGCCTGGCCAGCGCCTGGTGCTGGAGGGGCGTCTGCGCATGAACACCGTGACCCGAAACGACGGGGTGAAGGAGAAGCGGGTCGAATTCACCCTGGCCCGCCTCCATCCCCTGGGGACTGGGGCCGCCCCTCGCCCCGCCGCCCCCCAGCCCCAACGGATGGCGACCCCCGCCGCCCCGTCCGCCCCTCGGCCAAGCGCTGCCTCGCCCACCGCTGCGGCCCCCGCTCCCCAGCCGGCGGCCCAGCCCAGCTGGAACACCTCGCCGCTCGTGCCCGACCTGCCCGAGGGGGACGACGATATTCCCTTCTGACGATCTCCTCCCAGCCCGCCATTCCCAGGCAGCCTGGCCAGGCCGATCACCCGGCGCCGTTGTTCTGATCGCTAACCCGATCCAGCAGCTCCCCCAGCTCCCGTTCCAGGGCCGCCAGATCCAGGCGCCACTCCGGCCAGGCTCCAGCGTCGATCTGGCGCAGCAGCCAGAGCCTGTCTGCCTGCAGTTGCTCCACCAGGGCCGGTGTGGACAGGGTTTCGCCCCCACCGCCCTCGGCAGGTTGGGGGCCTGAGGAACCACCTGGGCCTGGCTCAGCCGGTGGGGGCGCGTCGGCCATGGCGGATACGGGAAGATAGAGGTATGCAAGCACTTCTCTCCCCCGGCAGCCTGGTCACGATCGCCGGTGCTTCCCTTTCCGTGATCGGCTGGATCGGCTACGCCACCGGCAACCCCAACCTCAGCTTGCCCACGATTTTTTATGGGATCCCGATCCTGCTGGGGGGCTTGGCCCTGAAGTCATCCGAGTTGCCCCCCGCCGAGCGACTCACGCCAGCCGACCAGTTCAAACAGCTCCGCGACCAGCCCGAGAGCGAACCCCTGCGCAAACTGGTCGCCGATGTGCACCGTTGGCGCTACGGCCAGAAGGCCCATCTGGAGAGCTCCCTGGAGGCGCTCAAGCTCTGGGA
The DNA here is from genome assembly GCA_018400215.1 of Cyanobium sp. M55B138. Lineage (GTDB taxonomy): Bacteria > Cyanobacteriota > Cyanobacteriia > PCC-6307 > Cyanobiaceae > NIES-981. The sequence goes on from JAGYNF010000013.1 coordinate 3,984, forward strand.
TGACGAGGAGCCCCCCCAGTTGCTCAGTGTGGAGGAGCTCGACTGCAGTGGACGCCTGGGACTTCGCCTGATGTTTGCCCCGGGGGCCGTGCCCTTCAAGCTGTGGCAGGAGCGTCAGGATCGCCTCGGCCGCTTTTTCGGGCCCGGGCTGATGGCCCAACTTGAGCAGGTGGGCAGCGATCGCGTCTGCCTGGCCCTGGTGCCCCAAGCTAGCCAGGCCGCCCCGGCAGCCTGAATCCCCCCCGCATCGCCGCCAGCCTTGAGCCCCGACCCCTCGATCCGTCACACCGATGCCCTGCGGGTGTCGGTGCTCAGCGAAGCCCTGCCCTACATCCAGCGGTTCTCCGGCCGCCGGGTGGTGGTGAAGTATGGCGGTGCCGCCATGGTGAATCCCGCCTTGCGGGATGCCGTCTATCGCGATCTGGTGCTGCTCGCCTCCGTGGGGGTGCAGCCGGTGGTGGTGCATGGCGGCGGGCCTGAAATCAACGACTGGCTGGGCCGTCTCAACATCGCTCCCGAGTTCCGCGATGGGCTGCGGGTGACCACCCCGGAAACCATGGATGTGGTGGAGATGGTGCTGGTGGGCCGGGTGAACAAGCACATCGTGAATGGCATCAACACCGTGGGGGGCCGCGCCGTGGGGCTCTGCGGCAGCGATGGCTCCCTGGTGCGCGCCCGCCCCTACGGAGAGGGGGCCCACGGGCTGGTGGGCGAGGTGCAGGCGGTGGATCCGGCGGTGCTGTTGCCGCTGCTGGATGCCGGCTACATCCCGGTGATTTCCAGCGTGGCCGCCGACCGGGAGGGCCAGGCCCACAACATCAATGCCGACACCGTGGCCGGTGAGCTCGCCGCCGCCCTGCAGGCCGAGAAGCTGATCCTGCTCACCGACACCACCGGAATCCTGCGGGACCAACACGACCCCACCTCCCTGCTGCGGCAGGTGAGCCTGGCCGGTGCCCGTCAGCTGATCACCGAGGGGGTGGTGAACGGCGGCATGATCCCCAAGACCGAGTGCTGCATCCGTGCCCTTGCCCAGGGCGTCGCCGCCGCCCACATCGTTGATGGCCGCGTGCCCCACGCCCTGCTGCTGGAGGTGTTCAGCGACGCTGGCATCGGCACGATGGTGGTGGGCAGCGACCGGCTGCTGCAGCGCTGACCCCAGCCGGTCCCCGCCGATGACCCAGACGCCCGATCCCTTCGCCTCGGCACGCCTGGCCCTCGAGCGGGGCGATTACGGCCAGGTGCTGGCCATGCTCGACCCCCTGGTGGCCGCCTATCCGCCGGCGACGGTGGATGGGGCCCAGCTGCAGCTGCTGATGGCCACGGCCCTGATGGGCCAGGGCAACAGTGGGCGGGCCATGGTCTGTTGCCGTCAGGTGAAGCGCTGTGCCGATCCCGGCCTGCGGGCCCAGGCCCGCGACCTGCTGGAGATCCTCGAGGCCCCAGCCCTGGAGCGGCCGCGGGAATGGTCGCTCACCTTGCCGGAGCTGGGTGAAGCCGAGCCCCTGGCGGGGCGACTGCAGGCGATGGCCCGCCGGCGCCGCCCGCCCAACCCCAGCCCGCCGCCAGCGCCGCCCGTGGGCCCCACCCGGGCCCCAATCGGTTTTGCCGCCCTGGTGTTGAGCCTGCTGTTGCTGGGCCTGCTGCTGGGCGGCTGCGTCCACATCCGCACGGAGTTGCACTTCGGAGCGCCCGGGCGCCTCCAGTTGGTGGAACAGCTCAGGGCAGCGGATGGCCGCCCGCCGCTGCCCTGGCAACGGCAGTTTGCCGCCTCCCTGCGCCGCCTGGGGATGCGCCCCCAGGGCCAGGCCGCCGCCGGGCAGCGGCTGGAGAGTGCCATGCAACCGGCCGCCGACACCCTGGCCCTGCTGCGCTCCAGCGTGGAGGAGGCCGGCCGGCTGGCGGGTCTGCAGCTGCCCCCACCCTCGCTGCGCTGGCGGGAGCGCAACTTTTTGGTGGGCGTGCGCCAGGAGTTGGGCCTGGAGCTGGATCTGCGGGGGGCTGATCCGGTGCCGGGGCTGGAACTCAGCCTCGACCTGGAGCCGCTGCGCCCCCGGGCCATCCGTCAGGCATCACCGCAACCGGTGCAGCCGTTGGGCCCCTCCCGCCAGTTCACCCTGCGCTGGGCCCTGCAGCTGGGGGCCCTCAACCAGTTGCAGTTGGCCTGCTGGCGTTGGAGCCCCCTGGGGTTGGGGGCCGTGGCCATTGCACTGGGTTTGCTGCTGGTGTTGGTGCTGGCGGGCCTGCGCCAGCGCCTGGGTTTCGGCTGGCCCCAGCTGCCCGCCTGACACCGGGCCCCAGCGGCCTGGCCGTCCCTAGAGCATGAGGGGATCGGGATCGATGGCCAGCCCCACCTGGGCCGGCAGGCCGCGGCGCAGCTGGGCTTCCGCTGGCAGCGGCAGGGGGCCATGGGCTGGTCCGTGCAGCAGCAGCTGCCAGCGGCTCTGGCCTGCCACCCGGGCCACCGGCGCCGGCGCTGGGCCGATCAGGCACCAGCCGGCCGCCTCCACCGCCGGCCTGATCTGCTCGGCCAGGGCGGCGGCGGCGGTGGCGGTGGCACTGGCGGAACTGCCGTTGAAGCGCAGCAGACAGGCCCGACTAAAGGGCACCAGGCCCGCCTGACGGCGCAGCTGGGCCTCCTCGGTCAGGAAGCGGTCGTAGCGACCATCCACCAGGTGGCGGATCACCGGATGGTCCGGGCTGTAGGTCTGTACCAGCACCTCGCCGGGCCGTTCACCCCGTCCGGCCCGGCCCGCCAGCTGCAGCAGCAACTGCAGGCACTGCTCGCCGGCGCGCAGGTCGGGGCGATGCAGCAGGCCATCGGCAGCCAGCACCGCCGCCAGGGTCACCCGGGGCAGGTCCATCCCCTTGGCCAGCATCTGGGTGCCGACCAGCACGTCGGCCTCCCCGGCGGCAAAGCGCTCCAGCAGCCGGCGGTGGCCATCCCGACCCCGGGTGGTGTCCCGATCGAAGCGCAGCACCCGCAACCCCTCCAGTTCCTGGGTGAGTTGATCCAGCACCCGTTGCGTGCCGGCTCCAAAGGGTTTGAAGGCGGTGGAACCGCAGTGACCGCAGCGCTCCCCCAGCTCAGCCCGGTGGTCACACCAGTGGCAGCGCAGCCATTCCCGCCCCTGGGAGCGGTGCACGGTGAGGGCTACATCACAGTGGGGGCAGAGCACGGCCTCGCCACAGCTGCGGCAGCTGAGAAAGGCGTGGTAGCCGCGCCGTGGCACCAGCACCACGGCCTGTTCATCGCGTTCCTGCAGCCGTTCCAGGCGTTCCAGCAGCGGGCGGCTGAGCAGTTGGCGGTGTCCTTCGGCCAGCTCCTGGCGCATGTCCACCAGCCGCACCGGTGGCAGGGGCCGTTGGCCAATGCGCTCCGGCAGGCGCAGCAGCCGGGTCTGGGGCGCCGGCCCCTGGCAGGACAGCCAGGATTCGAGCGAGGGGGTGGCACTGCCCAGCAGCAGCCGGGCGCCGCTGAGCCGGGCCCGCAGCCGGGCCACGTCCCGGGCGTGGTAGCAGGGCATCGGGCTCTCCTGTTTGTAGGAGCTGTCGTGCTCCTCGTCGAGCACGATCAACCCCAGTCGGGCCATGGGCAGGAAGATGGCTGAGCGGGTGCCCACGGCCAGCAGGGGTTCCCCCGTGAGGCATCGCCGCCAGCTGGCCACCCGGGCTGCCTCGCCCAGGCCACTGTGAAACTCCAGCACCGCGGCCCCGAAGCGCTCGCGGCAGCGGTCGAGCAGCTGGGGGATCAGGCCGATTTCCGGCGCCAGCACCAGGGCACTCTGGCCCTGGGCCAGGCAGCGGCCCGCAGCCTGCAGGTAGACCTCGGTCTTGCCGGCTCCGGTCACGCCCCAGAGCAACAGGCTGGAGCCCGGGGCCGCCGTGGCCAGGGCCTCCAGGGCCTCCTGCTGGGCCGAGGTGAGCTGCCGTGTCGAACCAGGGCTCGCGGCACCCCCATCCCTATCTCCACCCCCATCTTCACCGCCACCCCCATCGCCATCGGCCCCCAGCTGGGGGGAGCTCTGGGGGGGAGGCAGCAAGCTCGACGATCGCTGGCGCCGCACCAGTCCCCGGCGCTCCAGGGCCTGAAGCACCGAGCGGCTGAAGCCCGCCGTTCCACATAGCTGGCGCAGCGGCAGGGGCTGGGTGGCCTCCTGCAGGTGCCTGAGCAGGGCCAGCTGCCGGTCCGTGAGACCCTCCGGCTGGGCTGCGGCCGTGGCCGTCACCAGCCAGATGCCTGGGCCCGCGGGGCCAGCAGCCTGGCGACGCTGGCCCAGCCAGCCTGCTGGCAGGGCGCTTTTGAGGGTGCGAAACACACTGGTGTGACACTGGCTGGCCACCGCCGTGATCAGTTGCTGCCACTGGGCATCGACGGCGGCCGGCTGCAGGCGGTGCTCCACGGGCTGCAGGGTTCGCCCCGCCAGCTCGGCAGGCAGGCCGGGGAGCAGCTCCACCACCAGGCCACCGTGGCGGCGCCCCTGTAGCCGCACCTGCACCAGATCGCCGATGGCCAGGGGAAGCGCCTGGGGATTGGCGTAGGTGAAGATTTGTCCCTCCCGCCCTGCCTCAAGCCAGACTTCGACCCAAGCGGGGGGCATCACACTTGCAAAGGTCACCGGACGTTCATAGGATGAATTGGTTGGGCGGCTAATTGGCTGCCGTCGGAACTGGTCAGAGTTCCGTCCAGTGGGAAGACTTGAAGAGAGAGCCGGTGGATCGCCCCGATTGGGCTGCTCCGCATCCGTCGTTCTCCGGTCTGCGACCACCCCTGTCAACTCTGTCCAGGCTTCGGCCGCCCGGTTCCCTTTGCTTGCAGTTTGCCCGACGCGGTTCCGATCCGCCCTGGATCGCGGCCGTTTCGCCCATCGCTCCCCCGGCATGCTCCGATGCCCTTGGTTTTCGTGCCTTCGGTCTTCGGGCTGAGGGTGCTGAAAACCCAGGCCATGGGGGTCCAGTCCCCTTGGCCTGGATCCCCAGCCCTGGTCCTAGTCCCTGGAGTGCGCCCACCCCTCGAGTGTGCCCAGAGCATGGGGCCAGATGGGCCACGATCTGGACCTGCCCCCCCTCCCCGCAAACCGATCCAGCCCTGATCCACACCCCATCCGTTCGTCCCATTGCGATCCGCTAGGAGCCCTGCTGCCCCCGCCTGTCGCTCCAAGCCCTGCCGGATCGGTTGACCCGGTTGGCCCCGCCGCCCCCTTTCTGCCTTTCCATTCCCGCGTTGTTCGCCGATCCCTCGATGAGCCCAGCCGCTGCCAAAGCCCAGTCCCCTGTAGAGATCCTGATGGTCGCTGCGGCGACCGGTGGGGACGTCAAGCTGACGCCGCGAGCCGCCTCTGCCAAGGCCACCTCTGCCAAGGCCACAACAACCAAGGCCAAGGCTGCGGCCAGCAAGGTTGCCGCTAAGCCGGCTGCCTCAGGCAAGACCACTGCCGCCAAGACGTCTGCGGCCAAAACCGCTGCGGCGAAGACCACGGCTGCTGGCAAAACCACGGCTGCTGGTAAAACCACGGCTGCTGGCAAAACCACGGCTGCGGCGAAGACCAAGTCCAGCGCTGCCAAGGCCAGCAAGACCAAGGCAGGTGCTGCCGCCGCCCCGGCCAACCTCGATCAGGCGGCCGACCAGTTGCTAGCGGCCGACCAGGGTTCGGACGACAGCCCCATCGCCAAGGATGACGACAGGGCCGCCAAGGTTTTGGCCAGCATCAAGGTGGGCCCTAAAGGGGTGTACACCGAGGATTCCATCCGGGTGTATCTGCAGGAGATCGGCCGGATTCGGCTGCTGCGTCCAGACGAGGAGATCGAGCTGGCCCGCAAGATCGCCGACCTGCTGCAGCTCGAGGAGATTGCCGCCCAGTACGAGGCTGACAATGGCCGCCTGCCCGACAACCGGGAGTGGGCTGTTCTGGTGGAGATGCCGCCGATCAAGTTCCGCCGCCGCCTGATGCTCGGCCGCCGGGCCAAGGAAAAGATGGTGCAGTCGAACCTGCGCCTGGTGGTGTCGATCGCCAAGAAATACATGAACCGGGGCCTGAGCTTCCAGGACCTGATCCAGGAGGGCTCCCTGGGCCTGATCCGCGCCGCCGAGAAGTTCGACCACGAGAAGGGCTACAAGTTTTCCACCTACGCCACCTGGTGGATCCGCCAGGCGATCACCCGGGCCATCGCCGACCAGTCGCGAACCATTCGCCTGCCGGTGCACCTCTACGAGACGATCTCGCGCATCAAGAAAACCACCAAGACCCTCTCCCAGGAGTTCGGCCGCAAGCCCACCGAGGAGGAGATCGCCGAATCGATGGAGATGACCATCGAGAAGTTGCGCTTCATTGCCAAGAGCGCCCAGCTGCCCATCTCCCTCGAAACCCCCATCGGCAAGGAGGAGGACTCCCGCCTCGGCGACTTCATCGAGGCCGACATTGAAAACCCCGAGCAGGACGTGGCCAAGAACCTGCTGCGCGAAGACCTCGAGGGCGTGCTGGCCACCCTCAGCCCCCGGGAGCGGGATGTGTTGCGCCTGCGCTATGGCCTGGATGACGGCCGCATGAAGACCCTGGAGGAGATCGGCCAGATCTTCGATGTGACCCGCGAGCGCATCCGCCAGATCGAGGCCAAGGCCCTGCGCAAGCTGCGCCACCCCAACCGCAATGGCGTGCTGAAGGAATACATCAAGTGAGTGGGGCGATCCAGTAGAGAGGGGCGCAAGATCGCCCCTTTTCTGGATGGCAGCCACCCTGGCCGCACTGCGCGGGCTCCGCACTGCTCCACACCTTGAGGCCGCCGACCGCAGGGCCCTGCGCAGTGAACTTGAGACCCATCTGCTGGCTTGCCACTGGTTCACGGTGGGGGTGATGGCCCCGGCGGCCCTGGAGGCGGTGGCGGCGCTGCGCCAGCTGGAGGCGGCCCTGGGCTGGGATGCCCTGGAGCTGGATCCCGCCGGTGAGGCCCTCGCCGCCATCGAGGGTCCGGTGTTTCTCAAGGCCAATCAACGCACCGGACGCTTTCTGGTGCGGCGGGAGTTGGGGCTGGGATCGGGGCTGCTGATCACGGGCCACAATCCGGCGGATTCCACGTGCGAGGACACCTGGGGTCCGTTGCCCCTCGATTTCTTCGGCCTTTAGGGTGGGCCGCTGAGCGACGCCCCCGATGGCCCACACCCTGCGCATTGCCTCCCGCCGCAGCCAGCTGGCCATGGTTCAGACCCACTGGGTGCGCGATGCGCTGGCCAAGGCCCATGCCGGGATGCACATCAGCATCGAGGCCATGGCCACCCAGGGCGACAAGATCCTCGATGTGGCCCTGGCCAAGATCGGCGACAAGGGTCTGTTCACCAAGGAACTGGAGGCCCAGATGCTGGTGGACCAGGCCGACATCGCCGTGCACAGCCTCAAGGACCTGCCCACCAACCTGCCCGAGGGGCTGATGCTCGGCTGCATCACCGAGCGGGAAGACCCCGCCGATGCCCTGGTGGTGCACGCCAAGCACAGGGACAAGACCCTGGCCACCCTGCCGGCCGGCGCGGTGGTGGGCACCAGTTCGCTGCGGCGCCTGGCCCAGCTGCGCCACCACTTCCCCCAGCTCAACTTCAAGGACGTGCGGGGCAATGTGATCACCCGGCTGGAAAAACTCGATGCCGGCGCCTACGACTGTCTGATCCTGGCCGCCGCCGGCCTCGGCCGCCTCGGCTTGGCTGATCGCATCCATGAACTGATCGACCCCTCGATTTCCCTGCACGCCGTGGGGCAGGGGGCCCTGGGCATCGAATGCCGCGCCAATGACGCGCTGGTGCTGGAGCAGATCAAGGTGCTGGAGCACATTCCCACCGCCCGCCGCTGCCTGGCCGAGCGGGCCTTCCTGCGGCAGCTGGAGGGCGGCTGTCAGGTGCCCATCGGCGTGAACAGCTGTTTTGCTGAGGCCAACGACGCTGGCGAGCTCATCCTCACCGGCATGGTGGCCAGCCTCGATGGCGTGCGCCTGATCCGCGATCAGGTGCGCGGCCCCCAGGAGGACCCCGAGGCGATTGGCATGGCCCTGGCCCATCGGCTCCGGGATCAGGGTGCCGGAGACATCCTGGAGGAGATCTTTGCCACCGTTCGGCCCGAGGCCTGAGCCCGGCAGCCAGCCCTACCAGTGGAATCTGCTGGCATGGGCGGCGCTGGTGGGTGCCCTCACCGGCCTGGCGGTGGTGGCCTTCCACGAGCTGTTGGGCCTGATCAACAGCGGCCTGTTTGGCCCCGTCGTTGAGGCCCTGCTCGCCATCGGCGGCAGCCCTCCCCTGGAGGTGCTGCCCGCTCCCCCCGAGGCCAACACCCCCCTGGGGGCACTGCTGCAGATCGGCCTTGGAGGCCTGGGCTACCTGCCCGCACCGCCGGAGTTGCCGGAACCGCCAGCGCTGCCCAGCCCGATGCTCCCCGACTGGTTGCAGCTGTGGCCCGTGCTGCTGGTGCCCACCCTGGGGGGCTTGGCGGTGGGCGTGTTGCGCCACTACGGCGGCGAGCTGGGCCCAGGCTTGCCCAGCCTGATGGCGATGGCCGACGGGGCTGCAGCAGCGGCCCCGCGCCTGCCCCTGCTACGCCTTGTCACGGCCTCCCTCAGCCTCGGCAGCGGGGCATCCCTGGGCCCGGAGGGGCCGAGCGTGGAGAGCGGCGGCAACCTCGGCCTGTGGCTCGCCCAACGTGGACGCCTGTCTCCCCAAGGCCAGAAGGCATTGGTAGCCGCCGGGGTGGCCGCCGGCTTGGCGGCGGGCTTCAAGGCGCCGATTGCTGGTGTGTTCTTTGCCTTTGAGGGCAGTTACAGCGCCATCCAGGGTCGACCCAGCCTGCGGGCGGTGCTGGTGGCCGCCGTGGCCTCCTTGCTGGTGACGCAGCTGCTGATGGGGGATGCCCCGATCCTGCGCTTGCCGGCCTACGGGGTGCGCTCTCCTCTGGAGTTGCCCCTCTACCTGGGTCTGGGCGTGCTGGCCAGTGGGATGTCCTGGCTGTTGCTGCAGGCCCTGGCCCTGGGCCGCAGTGCCCGCCTGCAGCGCTGGCTCAGCCAGTTGCCCCCAGGGGTAGCGACCGCGTTGGGGGGGCTGGCGGTGGGCCTGCTGGCCCTGGCCTTCCCCCAGGTGCTGGGGGTGGGCTACGACACGATCGAAGCGCTGCTGGGGCGGGAGGGGGGCATCCCCCTGCTGGCCCTGGTGCTGTTGCTCGGGGCCAAGCTGCTGGCCACCACGATCAGCAATGCCACGGGCTTTGTGGGGGGTGGCTTTGCTCCGGCCCTGGTGCTGGGGGCGGTGTTGGGCAACTGCTATGGCCAGCTGCTGGGCGCTGGCGGGCTGCAACTGCCGGTGGCCGAACCTCCCGCCTACGCCATGGTGGGCATGGCGGCGGTACTGGCCGGCAGTGCCCGGGCACCGCTCACGGCCCTGCTGCTGATGTTCGAGCTCACCCGCGACATCCGCATCGTGCTGCCGCTGATGGCGGCCGCCGGCCTCAGCGCTGCCCTGGTGGAGCGCTGGCAGGGGATCAGTGATCCCGGCTTGCTGGGCCCCGACCCCACGGAGGAGCGCCGTCGCCGCCAGCTGGCGGCGGTGGACCTGGCCGAGGCGATGGAGCCGCAAGCCCCCCTGGTGTTGGCCTCGGACCTGCCCGCCATCGAGGCCCTGCAACAGCTGGTGTCCAGCCAGGGCCACTGCCTGATGGTGAGCGAGGGCACGCGCCTGGTGGGTCTGGTGACCTTGCCCGACCTGCAGCGGGCGCTGACGGCGGCCCATGAACGGCAGGAGGGGCAGGCACCGGGGTCGGCACCGCCGGTGGCCCTGGGGGACTGTCGCCGCTCCGAGCTGGTGTGGCTTCCCCTGCAGGCCAACCTGGCCCAACTGGAAGACCAGCTCCGCCCCAGTGGCCTGAGGCAGCTGCCGGTGTTTGATCGCCCGGGGGCTGGCGCTCCTGCCCTGCCCCACGGACTCCCCAATGAGGGGCTCCAGATCACCCAGCTGCGGGGGATGGCCAGCCGTGACGGCCTGGCCCGGGCATTGGCTTCACGCCTGATTCCCGAGGGGATCCCCAGCGGTTGAGGGAGGCGGCGACGGGCTTGCTCCTCTTCGGCCTTCAGGAGGCTTGCTGACTCTGGATGGCGGCGAAATGGCTGGGATCGAGGGCTTCAGCCACCGGGTCAACCTGTTGCAGGCGCTGCACGATCCGCTCGAGGTCGAGGGCGGAGAGCTCGCCGTTGCCACACCACTTCAACACCGTGCTAGCCGTGCTCGCCATACCACCCCCAGGGCTGTGATGGGGGCAAATGCCAGACATACGGGACACGAAAGTGGTGACACGCCAAATTAGGGGCCCTACTGGACCCTGGGGGGCCTGACCCCCCGAATGTGCAGGATGTCTTTCGAGTTGCCCCCTAGGGCCTCACGGTGACGGGGGTGCCGATCTCCACCTGCTCGAACAATTGGCGCACATGGGGGGTGAGCATGCGCACGCAGCCGTTGGAGACAGCGGCCCGCGAGGTCACGGTCCAGGCCCAGGCATCGGGGGTGCCATGGATGCCGTACTGGTTGAGTCCGCTCTGCTTGAAGCCAATCCAGCGATCGCCCAGGGGTGCCTGGGGGCCGACCTTGCTGTTGATCTTGCCGCTGGAGGTGCTCTGGTAAATGGGATTCACCACCATGTTCTCCACCGTGAAGCGTCCGGTGGGGGTGGGGGTGCGGGGGTCGCCGATCGCCACGGGCCAGCGGCCGAGCACCGTGCTGCCCTGCATCAGACTGATCTGGCGTTTGCCGAGTTCCAACACCACCTCCCGGGCCAGGGGCGCCTCCACGGCAGGTGCTAGGGCAGGTGCTACGGCAGGCGTGATGACGGCTGTGCTGGCCGGCCCGGGCTCCGCCATGGGAGCCTCGGTTTCCCCGCCGACGGCCGGGCTGCTGAAGCCCCAGCCGCAGCCCGCCACCAGGGCCAGCGCGGCCAGGGTTTGGCCCCAGAAGGGGGAGCGGTGGAGGGGGCGCAGCTGGGGCATGGCGGTGCAGTGCGGGGGGATGGGGCCGGACGTCAGTCGACCAGCAGGGGGTCGATTTCGCTGTTGTAGCGGGCCTCGCAAGCCTTGATCACCGCCACGGCTTCGGCGGCATCAAAGAAACCGTTGACACGGCAGGTGCCGGGCTTCTTGAGATCCTTGTAGTGCTCCCAGTAGTACTCGGTTTCCTTCAGCCAATGGCCGCCCAGGTCGGTGTAGCTGGTGATGTGGTCCATGCGCTTGTCATCAGCAAGCACAGCGATCACCTTGTCGTCGACTTCACCGCCGTCGTCGAACTTCATGATGCCGATGATGCGGGCCTCGACCACCGAACCGGGGATCAGGGGTTCGCTGACACCGACGATCTCGATATCGAGGGGGTCGCCGTCCTCATCCCAGGTGCGGGGGATGCAGCCGTAGGCGAAGGGGTAGGCCAGGGAGGAGTAGCCCACCCGGTCGAGCTTGAGGTGACCTGTCTCAGTGATCAGCTCGTATTTGTTGATCGTGTTGCTGTTGAGCTCCACGATGGTGTTGAGCCGAAGCTCAGCTTCATCGGCAAAGGCGGGCAGCACATGCAACAGATTGGGCATGGTGCGGCGGGGAGCTTGGTCGATAGTCGCCATGGAGCGCAGCGGATCTCGGCGGGCGCATCCTAGGGATCGCCCCCGCCAGCCCTAGCCGGCCTGGAGGGCCTCCACCTTGGCGCTCAGGTGGCGCAGGAAGGGCTGGGCACTGAGGGGCGCACCGCTCACCTGCTGCACCAGCTCCTCGCTGTTCACCGAGCGGCCCAGGGGCCACACCCGCTCGGTCAGCCAGCCGCGCAGGCGCTGCTCATCCCCGGCGGCGATGGCGGCCTCGATCGCGCCCGCTCCCCCCAGATCCGCCTCCATCGCCTCGGCCACCTGGGCGCTGATCAGGTGGCCGAGGGCGTAGCTGGGGAAGTAACCGAACAGCCCCTCTGCCCAATGGATATCTTGAAGGCACCCCTCCGCGTCAGTGTGGGGCTGGATTCCCAGCAGGTCCTGCATCCGCCGGTTCCACTGCTGCGGTAGATCGTGCACCGGCATCTCCTGTTCGAGCAGGGCCAGCTCCAGCTCGTAGCGCAGCACGATGTGCAGGCAATAGCTGAGTTCATCGGCCTCCACCCGGATCAAGCCAGGCTTGAGCGGGTTGAGGGCACGCCAAAAGCCGAAGGCGCCGCCCCAGGGATCGCTGGCCGCCCCACCAGCCAGGCCCGAGCAGAACCGGGGCTGCCAACGCTCGGCGAAGGCGCGGCTGCGGGCCACGCGGCATTCCCAGAACAACGATTGCGATTCGTGCACCCCCATCGAGGTGGCCTCGCCCAGGGGCCAGGGGAAGTAGTGGTCATCGCTGCGGGGCAGGCCCTGCTCGTAGAGGGAGTGGCCCCATTCGTGGGCGGTGGCCAGGAAGGCCGAGAGGGGCCGGCAGGGCACCACCCGGGTGGTGATGCGGAAGTCCTGGGGGCCCACGGTGCAGGAGAAGGGGTGGGCCGAGCGGGAGCGTTGGCAGCGCTGCGGGTCGTAGCCCCAGCTGTCGAGGAGTTTGCTGCAGAGCTGCTCCTGCAGGGCCTCGGATAGATCAACGGATGCTGGTGGGGGGGCGCTGGCGGCGGCCACCTGCTCGAGCAAGCCGGGCAGTTCGGCTTTCAGCGGC
>JAGYNF010000130.1 GCA_018400215.1 Cyanobium sp. M55B138
GAGTGGTCATCGAGCGGGTCCTGGACGGGTCCGCTTTTTTATTGGGCCCAACCCCGCCACCCCAAACCCGCCCCAACACTCAGGGGAGGGCCTCCAGTCGCGAGGCGGCCAGCAGTTGCCTGGCAATCTCCGGCAACAAGGCGGCGTCCTCAGCGCAGCTGGCCCCCTCACTGAGGGCCACCAGCAGCACCGGTGCGTGCCCCTCCACCTCCGCATAGAGGGCATCATGGCGGGCCTGGCTCATCCAGCCGGCCTTGCTCCAGAGGCGGGCGCCGGGCGGCAAGCCCGCACCCAGAAAGCCATCCACCTGGTTCTCCGGATCGGCCGCCCGGGCCGCCGGATCCAGGCTGCGCTCCAGCACGGCCTGCATGCGGCTGCAGGCGGGCGGCGACACCAGGCGAGACGCCATCACGGCCTCCAACAGGCGGGCGCAGGCGTCACTGCTGAGGCGATTGCGGTTGTGCAGCTCGGCGCCATAGAAGGCCTGCTCCCGGCCAAACGGCCCGTCACCCCAGGTCTTCTGGCAGGCATTGACACCCACCAGCTCCGGCCAACCCAGGCCCGCCAGCCACTGGTTCACCAGCTGGCGCTGCTGCTCCCAGGTGGCCATCAACTCCGCTGGCAGGGCGGGGCCGCTGGTGGTGCCACTGAGCAGATCCACCACCAGGCCCGTGGCGTCGTTGCTCGACGCCTGGATCATGGCGGCCAGGGCCCTGCGCAGCTCGGCGCCATCCTCCAGCAGTCCCTGCTGCAACCAGGCCTCAGCGGCCACCAGATACACCAGCTTCACCACACTGGCGGGATAGCGCTGACGATCGCCGGCCCAGCTCGCCCCCTGGCCGCACGGGGCAGCGCCATCGCCACCGCAGGCGAGCAGGGAGCTCTGGTAGCGCACCCAGGTGAGCGATAGGCGCTGGGCCAGGCCGGGGCGGCCATCGAGCTCCAGGGCCCGCACCAGATCGGCCAGGATCTGCCCCATGGCCGGATCGGGGCTGTAGAACGCCATCGCTGCCGGCAACCATTGTGGCGAGATTAGACATGGCCCTTGGCAGGTCTGGCGACGGCGCCCCCCTGGCCGCACTGGAGTTGCTCGAAGCCGGTGGCATCTGGCGCCTGGAGGGGCCCGTGAATCTCTACAGCCGGGCCCGGGGCCAGGGCCTGGCCAGCCAGGCCGCCGCCGGCCGCTGCCTGCAGCTGCTCGAGGGCCGCACTGGCGAGCGCTGGCGGGTGCGCCTGCTCGATGACGGCTACCCCGGCTGGCTCGAACCCCACGACCTGGTGGGCCGCGCCAGGGCAGCCCAGCGCCCCCAGCCCCGCCTGCTGCAGCGGCACCAGATCAGCCAGCGACTCCCCCACCTGCTCGAGCAGGCCCAAACCTGGCTGGAACGGCCCAACGCATACCTCTGGGGCGGCACCCTCGGGCCCGACTTTGACTGCTCCGGACTGGTGCAGACGGCCTATGCCCTGGCCGGGATCTGCATTCCCCGCGATGCCTATCTGCAGGAGCGCTTCTGCCAGCCGGTGGCCGTGCATCCCGGCCAAACCCAACTGCTCGCTCCGGGCGATCTGATCTTCTTCGGCACGCCCCAACGCTGCAGCCATGTGGGGCTGCACCTGGGCAACGGGCGCTATCTGCACAGTTCGGGCCGCGAGCATGGCCGCAACGGCCTGGGGATCGACGATCTGCATCCCCACAACGACCATCCCGTGGCCCGGCATTACCGGCAGGAACTGCGGGGTGCCGGCCGGGTGATGCACTGCCATGACGGCAGCCCCCTGCCCGCCTAGGTTCGCGCCCAGCGCAGCAGGGCCATGGACCTCTCAATCGTGGTGCCCCTCTACAACGAGGAGGGCAGCCTCAAACTGCTGGTGGAGCAGCTGCTGGCGGCGGTACGGCCCCTGGCCGTGCCCTTCGAACTGGTGCTGGTGGACGACGGCTCCCGCGACGGCACCGCCTCCGCCCTGGGCGAACTGGCCCACCAGGTGCCGGAGCTGGTGGCGGTGCTGCTGCGGCGCAACTACGGGCAGAGCGCCGCCATGGCCGCCGGATTCGACGCCAGCCGCGGCGCCGTGATCGTGACCCTCGATGGTGACCTGCAGAACGACCCCGCCGACATTCCCCTGCTGCTCGAGCAGATCGAGCAGGGCTACGACCTGGTGAGCGGCTGGCGCCACCAGCGGCAGGATGCCTCCCTCAGCCGGCTGCTACCCAGCCGCCTCGCCAACCGCCTGATCGGTCGCGTCACCGGGGTGCGCCTGCACGACTACGGCTGCTCCCTCAAGGCCTACCGGCGCGAGGTGGTGGAAGACCTCAACCTCTACGGCGAACTCCACCGATTTCTGCCGGCCCTGGCCTTCATCGAGGGGGCCCGCATCAGCGAAGTGCAGGTGGGCCACCATCCGCGCCGCTTCGGCCAGAGCAATTACGGGATCGACCGCACCTTCCGGGTGCTGATGGACCTGCTCACGGTGTGGTTCATGAAGCGGTTTCTCACCCGGCCCATGCACGTGTTCGGCCTGGCGGGACTGCTGGCCATGGGCGCTGGCCTGGCGGTGACGCTCTGGCTGGTGGGGGAAAAGCTGCTGCTGGGCACCGACATCGGTGATCGCCCCCTGCTGCTGGCGGCCGTGATCAGCCTGCTGGCTGGGGTGCAACTGTTCTGCTTTGGCCTGCTGGCCGAGCTGCAGATGCGCACCTACCACGAGAGCCAGGGGCGGCCCATCTACCGGGTGCGCTCCACCTTGCGGGGCAGCGCCGGCTGAGCCGGCCCAACCCCGACCACGCCGGGCGGCCAGGGCCGGCCGCGGAAGCGCTCCATGGCGAGGGCCGCCTGCTGCACCACCGCCGGGTCCCGATCACGCAGGGCACGATGCAACAGGGGACGCGTGGCTGGGTGACCCCAGGCGCGGGCCTGGCGCACCGCCGCCAGGCGGGAGGCGGGGTCGGCCTCGAAGGCGGCGGTGAGCTGCCGCAGCAGGGCCAGACGTTCGCCCACCGCAGCGGCTGCCGGGAAGCGGATCGGTGCAGCCCATGGCTCGACCGGAGCGGATGGTTGCGATTCCGACGCCACCCCAGCCGGCAGCAGGGCCGTGATCTGGGCCCGGTTCAGCTCAGCAACGGCCGAGGCATCGGTGGAGCGCAGCAGGGGAGGCCTGCGACCCCGGCCGCACCAGAGCCAGAGGGCAAGCAGGGCGGTGGCCCCAGCAACAAGAAACGGGCCCATGGATTGAACTTTTATGTCGCACCCCACGGGCCCCAAAGGCAGGCCAGGAGGGGGTCTTTACACTACTGCTGGTTGCTATTGGCCTGCGCCATGACTGGAGAATTTGTCGCTGCCTGGATGCCCTCGGTGCTCGTTCCCCTCGTGGGCATCCTCGGTGCAGCCGTCGCCATGGCCCTGCTGTTCAACGTGATCGAAGCCCGCGAGTGAACCCTGGCCATCCGCCCTGTTCAGCACCCCCCGTTCCCCACCCATGACCGTGACTCCCGTAGCCGACCCCTGCGTCGGCAACCTGGCCACCCCCGTCAACAGCAGCTACTTCAGCCGGGCCTTTCTGAATGCCCTGCCGGCCTATCGGCCCTCCCTCTCGCCCAACCGGCGCGGCCTTGAGGTGGGCATGGCCCACGGCTTCTTCCTGTATGGCCCCTTCGCCCTGGGCGGCCCCCTGCGCCTCACCGAATACGCCAGCACAGCGGGCCTGCTGGCCGCCATCGGCCTGGTGTCGATCCTCACGGTGTGCCTGTCGATCTATGGCACCGCCGGCACCGGGCCCAATGTGCAGCCGCCGGATGCCACGATCAGCAACCCACCCGCCGACCTCTTCACCAAAGCCGGTTGGGCCGAGTTTGCCAGCGGCTTCTGGCTCGGTGGTTGCGGCGGCGCCGCCTTTGCCTGGTTCCTGTGCAGCACCGTGCTGGTCAGCCCCCTGGCGAATCTCGCCGGCGGTGTCTGGAGCCTCAACTGAAGCCTGGTGAACAACCTGGGCCGGTGATCCGATCAAGCCCCGTCTAAGCGGGGCTTTTTTTGTCGCCACCAACCGGGTCAGGGCCAACCATCCCAACCTCCACTTGCCCGTTGCCCGCCATGCCTCCGCTCCCCTCGATGCGTCACCCCTGCCGCCAGCTGGCCTGGGCCGCGGCGGCGGGCGCCCTGGGCCTCGGCCTGGGGGGCTGCAATCTGGCCCCGATCCAGGAGCTGATCCGCCAGGGCCACGCCGCCACCGTGGAGTGCCTGCAGGGCGAACGGGCCATCACGGACGGCAACGAACTGCGCTGCGAGGAGTGGGCCTACGTGCAGAGCAACTATCTACGGGGCCGCCAGCGCTGAGCCGGCTGCCTGGGGCGGCCAGACCCGATCCGCCAGCACGGCACTGAGCCAGGCCCCCAACGGCGCTGTGACCACAATGCTCAGCACCGCCATCGCCAGGATCACCTCGCCTGCGGCCGTGGGCATCCCCAACGCCTCGAGGGTGATCAACGGCATGGCCCCGATGGCCGCTTGAACCGTGGCCTTGGGCAGGTAGGCCGCCACCACAAAGGCCCGCTCGCCCGGTGTGAAACCACTGCGATGCAGGCACAGCAGGGTGCCGATCGAGCGGCAAACCAGGCCTGCGGCCAGCAGCAACAGTCCCGGCAATCCCTGGCGCCAGGCCACGCTCAGATCGAGCTGGGCGCCCACCAGCACGAACAACACCAGCTCCGCAAACACCCACACCGACGCCAACTTGGCGGCGATCGGCCCGGCCAGGTCAGGCCGTGATTCCAACATCGTCAGCCCCAGGCTGATCGCCGCCAGCAGGCCAACAAACGGAACCACCAGGGCGATCCGGTCCTGGAGCCGCAGCAGCGCCAGTGCCAGCGCCAGCACCAGCAGCAGCTGTCGATTGGCATCCAGCGCCTGGCGAGCCAGCCAGCGACAGAGCAGCCAGCCCAGCCCTGCCCCCACCAGGGCACCGATCACCAATCCCAGGGGCAGCCGCAGCACCATCCAGCTGGCAGCCATCCCCTGCTGGCCGGCCAGACCACCCTGGGCCAGCAAGCCCAGCAACACGCCATTCACCACGATCACGGCGATGTCATCGAGGGAGCTGGCCGCCATCACCAACTGGGGGATGGTCTTGAGGGT
>JAGYNF010000131.1 GCA_018400215.1 Cyanobium sp. M55B138
GCTCCCCGCCGCCCCGGTGATCCGGCCGCGCTGGTGGCCGATGCCGCCAAGGCCCACACCGAGCTGGGCTGGCGGCCCCAGCGCTCAGAGCTCGCCACGATCCTGGCCGATGCCTGGACCTGGCATCAGCGCCGCTGGGGCTAGGGGGCCAGCTTGGCCAGGGCCTCGCGGTCGCAGCTGAGGTAGGTGGCCAGCATCGCGGTATTCAGCCCTTCGCCGCCATCCAGCTGCAACACCGCCGGATTGTGCTGGGCCAGCGCTTCGCGTTGCTGGGCCAGCCGCCGCTTCAGCTGGAGACGCTCCCGCTCCAGCTCCGCCTGCCAGCGGCTGCGCCGTTGCCGTTCCTGCTGCTCCCACGCCTGCACGGCCTCCTGGTGGCGCTCCCTCTCCAGCTCCTGGTCGGCGATGGTGTAGCGCTGCTGCAGCTCCGGATCCGGCGCCGGCGGGCGGGGGTTGGGGCTGTAGCGCCGCTGGGCCAGGCGGCTGAGGGCCGCCTCACTGTCGGCCAGTTCATCGGCCAGCCGCTGCAGCTCCTCCTGGCCGGCCTGGCACTGGCGCACCACGCCATCGAGCTGGCGCTGCCGCGCCGCCTGCTGCAGCTGTTCCTGCTCCTGGCGCTCGCGCTCGGCCTGTTGGGCTCGGCGGTTCTGGCAGCTGCCCAGCAGCCCCACGCCCAGGCTGAGGGCCAGGGCGATGGCCAGGCCCGGCAGCAGCTGCCGGCGTGGGGCTGAAAAACGCAAAGCCATGGTGGATCAGGCGGCCCGCAGCCCCTTGGGCTGGCACCCAACCAAACCGGTGGGTTTGGCTTCTGTCAATTGGCGGCCTCCCCCTGGTGCTCCATCAGGCGGCTGGCCCCCCGCAGCAGTTCCCGTTGGGTGGCCGCGTACACCGCCTCGGCCTCGGCGGCGCTGCGGCCGAGGCAGGTCATGCCCAACTTGCCGTATTCCGAGAGGCAGCCCAGCAGGTGAAACACGCTGCCGTGCAGTTGGGCCGGGTCGTAGTGGAGGCCGGCCTCCGCCACGATGTCGATCAGGTCGATCGGCAGCAGGCCCCGCAGGCTGGCGTGCTGCAGGTTGTCGGTGGCGCGGTAATACAGCGGCGCACCACTGGGGGTGCGGTAGAGGCCGTCGGCGCTGTCGATGGTGCCGCCGGTGATGGCGCTCAGGGCCATGAACGGGTGGGTGGTGCCCCCCTGGCGCAGGTTCACTTCGATCGCCTGCAGGTCCCAGTGGTCGCCAAAGCGGCGGGCGATGAAATCCACCGCGAAGCGCTCCAGGGCGCCCAACGCCGCCAGGGCCTGCCCCACGGCCAGGCCGTGCCGCATCAGCGCGGCCCGGTAGGGCGCATCAGCGGGGAAGCGGCAGCCCAGGTAGGTCTGGCCACTGGGGCCGCCCAGCACCTGCTCATGGGACGACAGCAGCTCCACCCGCCCGCCGGGGTGAATCGTGCCCTGCACGCTGGGGGAGCGCAGGCTCTCGCCCCCCTCGAGCCAGGCCTCCACCAGCGCGCCCTGGCTGGCCAGCAGCTGCCGCCAGCTCGCCGCTGGCATGGCCAGCTGCTCGAGGGCCTGGCGCAACAGCCGCCGCCGCTCCGCCGCCGAGTGCTCCGCCAGCCCCAGGGCCCCCAGGGGCAGGGGGGCATTGCCCTCCCCACTGAAGCCCTCGTTGAGCTTCACCACCAGCCGGTTCAACGTCGGGTTGGCCTCCCACAGCGCGGCGCAGGCCTCGCTGAGGGCGTCGAGGTCATGCACCAGCGGGCTGCCGGGGGGGTGGGGCACGCCGCAGCGGGCAAACAGTTCGCGGCTGCCGGCCTTGCTGCCCCAGTGGCCCAGGGCGGGATCGCAGCCCAGCAGGGGCACCTGCAGCCGCTCCGACAGCTGCCGCTCCAGGTCGCTCACCACGAAGCAGCTGATGAAGCTGCGCCCCGGCCGCAGCAGTTCGCCGATGCGGCTGAGCAGGGCAGGCCGTTCCAGCAGCTTGGCCGTGAGCGGCCGGTTGGAGGCGTCGTCGGCATCAAAGAGATGCAGGCGCCGGCGGGCGTGGGAGGTGGGCACCCCCGGCAGCAGCTCCAGCACCGCATCCACCACCAGCTCCGCCAGCGGCTTGCTGGTGGCGTACACGATCCGCACCCCCGGATCCCGCAGCCGGATCAGGGAGAACAACTGGCGCTCCTCGTAGTGGTGGGCGCCGGCCACCAGGGCCATCTGGGTGAGGTCCATCGACAGCGACGGCACCAGCAGCACATCCACATCCGGGCCCTGGGTGCGGGAGGCCTCCCCCCATTCCGGCTGCAGCTGGGTCTGCAGCTCCGCGAAGCTGAGGGAATCCATCGAGGCGGCGGCGCTGAAGGCATCCTGCTTAGCTTGGCGAACCCCTGCGGCCGAGTCAGGCCTTGCCCGCCCTGCAGCGCCAGGCGGAACTCAGGCGCTGAAGGCCTTGTGGGCCGGGATCGGGTAGGGGATGCGGCGGTGACGCATACGCTTCCACACCCGCACGAAGGCGCGGATCAGCAGTGTCAGTTCGCCCCGGCTGATGCCACTGCTGGCCAACTGACCATCCCGCTGGCGCGCCTCGAGGATGCGGCGCACCATCTGGCGGGCTTCCTGTTCGGTGGTGTTCGGCGGCAGCGAGCGCAGGGCGGCCTCGCAGCCATCGGCCAGCATCAGGATGGCCGTCTCCGGGCTGCGGGGCGCCGGGCCGCGGTAGCGAAAGTGCGATTCCGGCACGTGTGGGTCCCGTTCCCGCGCCTGGTGCAGGAAGTAGCCCATCTTCAAGGTGCCCTGGTGCTCGGGGATGAAGTCGGCCAGGGGGCGGGGCAGGCGGTAGCGGCGCGCCAGCTTCAACCCCTCATCCACGTGGGCCTGCAGGATCGCGGCGCTGGCATCGGGGTCGTTGAGCGTGTCGTGGGGGTTGTGATCCCCCTCCTGGTTCTCGATGAACCACTGGGGGCCATGCAGCTTGCCCACGTCGTGATACAGGGCCCCGGTGCGCACCAGATCCACGTCGGCGCCGATGCTGCGGGCGCCCTCCTCCGCCAGCCCGGCGATCATCAGCGTGTGCTCAAAGGTGCCGGGGGCCTCGCACGACAGCCGCCGCAGCAGGGGCCGCTCCAGATCGGCCAGCTCCAGCAGCCGGGCCCTGGTGAGCAGGGCAAAGAAGGTCTCCACCAGCGGCGCCAGCAGCAGCCCCAGCATCAGCAGGCCGCCCAGCATCAGCCCCTCGCCCAGCAGGTCGAGCTGGCCCGGCAGGCCCCGCCCCTGCAGCAGCAGCCACTGCAGCAGCACCGCCCCCGCCGGCAGCAGCACCGCCAGCTGCAACAGTCCAGCCCGACTGCGCTGCCGGTCGGCCGCCATCGCCGCCATTGCCCCCACGGCCACCGCCACCAGCAGGCGCACCCCCACCACGCCGGTGAGCGGCAGGGGCCAGAGCAGGCTGCTCGCCGCCAGCCAGGCCAGCCCGCAGCTGGTGCCGAGCCCCTGGGCCAGCAGCAGGGCCGGGGGCACCAGCAGCAGGATCGGGCTGGCCAGCGGCCCCAGCCACAGCGTGACCCCCTGCACCGCCAGCAGGGCCGCCAGGGCCAGCAGCGCCTGGCGGGGCTCCAGGCTCGGCCGCCAGCGCCGCAGCAGCAGGATCAGCACGCCGCACACCGCCAGCCCCTCCATGAAGTGCCCCAGCCAGGCCAGGGGCCGGGGCCGCCGGTTCACCAGACCGAAGAAATCGAGCACATCAAAGGCCTGGGGGCTGATCGATTCGCCCTGCCGCACCACCAGGTCGCCCTGCTTCACGGCGATGGTGGGAATGCCCTCCTGGCTGATCAGGGCCTCAATGCGCCGCTGGCTCAGGGCGGGGTCGCTGCGCAGATTCGATTGGCCCTGCAGGGCGTGCACCAGCAGCCGCGCCCCCACGCCCCGCCCCGGTTCGCCCTGCTGCTCGAGCTGCAACGTGGCGGCCTGCAGCAGTTGGTTGTCGGCCACCCCAGGCGCCAGCCCCTGGCTGAGCATGCGCAGCTGGGCCTGGCGCACGTCCCGCTCCCAGGCCGTGCGCTGCAGCGGCGTGAGTTGGCGCAGCCAGCGCCGCTCCCCCTCGCTGAGGCTGATCGGTTTCACCAGGGTTTCATTGCTGCCCGCCTGGGCCTCCATGGCCCGCAGGGCCTCATCCAACCGTTGGCGCAGCAGCGTGCTGGCCTCGTCGTCCACCACCTGCACCGTGGTGCGGGGCAGCATCTGTTGGCGGCGCTGCTCCAGGGCCGTGCTGTCCACCACCTTGGCGTCGCGCGGGGCCCGCACCGTGAAGGGCGCCACCATCCCGGCCCGCAGATTCGGCTCCACCAGCCAGGGCCAGCTGGTCAGCAGCGCCACCAGCACACACACCAGGGCCACCGATGCCGTGTCCTGACCACGCCACCAGGCCAGGGTCTGCCGCGGCCGTTCGGTCCGCAGCAGAAGTCGCCACTGGGTTCGCAGCCACTGCCACCGCATGGCAGAAACGCTAGCCCGCACCGGCACAGGGCAAGCTGGAAGCCAGCTTTTCCCTCCCCCGCATGGCCCTCCGCCTCGATGGCAAGCAGCTCGCGGCCGTGATCGAAGCGCGGCTGCGCGACACCATCGCCCAGCAGCTCCCCGCCGTGGGGCGCCCGCCCGGGCTGGCGGTGCTGCGGGTGGGCGACGACCCCGCCAGTGGCGTGTATGTGGCCAACAAGGAAAAGGCCTGCGCCCGGGTGGGCATCACCAGCCTGGGGGCCCACCTGGCGGCGGACACCCCGGCGGGCGAGGTGCTGGCGGCGGTGCAGCGCCTCAATGCCGATCCCAGCTGTGATGGCATCCTGCTGCAGTTGCCCCTGCCCGCCGGGCTCGACGAGGGCCCCCTGCTGCTGGCCATCGACCCGGAGAAGGATGCCGACGGGCTGCACACCTTGAACCTGGGTCGGCTGCTCAAGGGAGAATCCGGCCCGCGCAGCTGCACCCCCGCCGGGGTGATGGCCCTGCTGGCCGCCGCCGGCATCGAGCTGGCTGGCAAGCGGGCCGTGGTGGTGGGCCGCAGCATCCTGGTGGGCCAGCCCATGGCCCTGATGCTCCAGGCCGCCGATGCCACCGTGACGCAGAGAGAGC
>JAGYNF010000132.1 GCA_018400215.1 Cyanobium sp. M55B138
CTGGTCTTTCTGTTTGTTGGTGAGAGCATTCTTCAGTTCCTGGGTGTTTCGATGGATGCCTTCCGCATCGCCGGAGGAATTCTCCTGTTGCTGATGGGATTGAAAATCGTGTCTGGCGATGGGGGTGATTCGGGCATTCAGGCGTCAGGGGGTGCCACGGTAGTAAGCGAGCTGAAAGAGGCGGAAACGGTGTTTCAGAAGATTGTGATCCCCTTGGCGATGCCTTTGCTGGTGGGGCCGGGAGTGATTGCTAACGTGATCTTATATGCCGCCAAAGATCGTGCTGATCATGATGGAAGTGCGCTGCTATTGGGTACATTCTTGCTCTCCGTGGTTGTGTTGGCAATCTTTCTTGCCGGCCGTTGGCTGAAGGCCGTTGTGGGCCCGATCGGGCTCAACATCCTGATGCGTGTGATGGGTTTGATGGTGGCCGCCATGGGCGTTCAGTTCATGGTGACCGGCGTGAGCCAGATTTTCATCACCCAGCTGGCGCCAGCAATTCGCTAAGCAGCCGGGTCGGCGTGATAGCTGCTGCGCACCAACGGCCCGCTGCGCACCTGGCGGAAGCCCAGCTCGCGGGCGATGGAGCCCAGGCGCGCAAAGTCGTCTGGGCTCCAGTAGCGGGCCACGGGGATGTGGGCCAGGGACGGCCGCAGATATTGCCCCAGGGTGAGGCGCTGGCAATCCACGGCCCGCAGGTCGCGCAGGGTCTGCACCACCTCCTCTTCGCTTTCGCCCAGCCCCAGCATCAGGCCGCTCTTGGTGGGGATGGCAGGGGCCAGCTCCCGGGCCGCCGCCAGCAGCCCCAGGGAGCGGCGGTAGGTGGCACCGCGGCGCACCTCCCCCTGCAGGCGCTCCACGGTTTCCAGGTTGTGGTTGAAGCACACCGGCCCGGCCGAAAGCACCGCGGCCAGCCGCTGGCGCTGGGCCGCCACCCCGGCTTCTGGATCACGCTGACCGCCCCAGAAGTCGGGGGTGAGCACCTCGATCGCCACGGCCGGGCTGCGGCGGCGGATGGCGGCCATGGCGGCGGTGAATAGGCCGGCGCCGTGGTCGGCCAGGTCGTCGCGGGCCACGGCGGTGAGCACCACGTAGGAGAGGCCCAGCAGCGCCACCGCCTCGGCCACCTGCTCGGCTTCGGCGCCGTCCACCGGCTCGGGCGCCTGGCCCTTCTCCACCTGGCAGAAGGCGCAGCTGCGGGTGCAGATCGAGCCCCCCAGCAGGAAGGTGGCCGTGCCGGCGGCATAGCACTCGGCCCGGTTGGGGCAGCGGCCCTCCTCGCAGATCGTGTGCAGCCGCTGCTGCTTCACCACGGCCTGCACCGCCGCCAGCTCGGAGGCCTGGCCCACCGGACGCCGCAGCCAGGCGGGCATCCGTTCGGCGGGGGGGATGGCGCTGTAGCGGCTGGGACGGGCCATGGCGGGGGTCACTCCACCGGGCGGCGGCCCTCGAAGGCCCGCGCCAGGGTCACCTCATCGGCATATTCCAGTTCGCTGCCCATGGGCAGTCCGTAGGCGATGCGGCTCACCGCGGTGAAGGGCCGCAACAGGCGGGCCAGATAGAGGCTGGTGGTGTCGCCCTCCACGCTGGGGGTGAGGGCCAGGATCACCTCCTCCACCGGCACGCCTGCTTCGCCGGGGTCAGCGGCCACCCGTTTCACCAACGATTGGATCTGGAGCAGCTCCGGGCCGATGCCATCCATCGGTGAGATCAGGCCGCCCAGCACGTGATAGCTGCCCTTGAACTCGCGGGTGCGCTCCATCGCCAGCAGGTCGCGGGAGTCGGCCACCACGCAGATCTGGCCGGTGTGGCGTTCGGAATTGCGGCAGATGTCGCAGAACGGTTCGGCGGAGAGGTGAAAGCAGCGCTGGCACTGGCCCACCTGGCTGCGGGCAGCCAGCAGGGCATCGGCAAAGATGCGGATCTGTTCCTCGGGCTGGCGCAGCAGATGCAGGGCCAGGCGCTGGGCCGTGCGCGGGCCGATACCGGGCAGCCGCTCGAACTGCTCGATCAGGCGGGCCAGGGGACGGGTGTAGCCGCTCAGATCGATGCTGCCGCTGGCCGGAATGTAGGCGGAGCGCCCAGCAGAATGGGCGCCACGTCCCTGCCCCCTGCCCCCGTGACCGCCACCCCGTCCCGCCCGTCGTTGCCACCATCCCTGCTGCGGAGCCTCTTGGCCCTGTTGCTGGCCCTGGGTCTAGCGGCGACGCTGGGCGGCTGCAGCGGAACCACCGCAGGGCTGAATGGCTTCCAGAGCCCCGATGGCCGCTACGCCTTCCTGTATCCCACCGGCTGGATCCGGGCCCAGGTGAGCGGTGGCCCCTCGGTGGTGTTCCACGATCTGATCAACAGCGATGAAACCCTCAGCCTGGTGATCTCCGATGTGACCCCGGAGAGCGATCTCACCAGCCTGGGCAGCCCGGTGGCGGTGGGTGAGGCCCTGCGCCGCAACGTAATCGCCCCCGATGGCAGTGGCCGCCAGGCCGATCTGGTGCAGGCCGATGCGCGCCAGCAGGATGGCCGCACCTTCTACGACCTGGAATACGCCGTGCACCTGGAGGACCGCGATCGCCACGAGCTGGCCACCGTGGTGGTGGACCGTGGCCGGCTGTACACCTTTGCCGCCAGCACCAATGAATTCCGCTGGCCGAAGGTGAAGGATCTGTTCCAACAGGTGGTGACCTCCTTCAACCTGCTGGTGTGAGGTGGGTGGGTCCACGCCGGATGTTGCGGTTGTCGGCGGTGGGGTGGCCGGGGGCCTGCTGGCCCTGGAGCTGGCGGGCCTGGGCCTGCAGGTGCAGTTGCTGGATGACGGCAGCCCCGATCGCCGGGCCACTGGCTGGAGTTATGGGGCCATCGCCCCCTGGGTACCGCAGCTGTGGCGGCGGCTGCAGGATCGCCATGGCGACCTGGGTTGGGGGAGCGCCTGGTTCCGGCCCCTGGGCGGCTGGCTGGCCCTGCCGCTGCCCTGCAGCCGTGTGGATGTGGTCCGCCTTCAGCAGCGGCTGCCCCAGGCCCTGGCCGCCGCGGGGGTGATCTGCAGCCAGGCCAGCGTGGAGGGTCTCGAGCCACCCCAGCGCAGCGCGGGCCCCTGGCGCCTGCGGCTGCGGGGTCTGCCTGAACCGCTGCAGGCCCAGCAGGTGGTGTTGGCCGCGGGGGCGGGCTGCCGCGCCCTGTGGCCCGATTTGCCCCCCTGTTTGCGGGTGAGCTGGGCCGGGGTGCTGTTGCTGGAGCCCCAGCCGGGGGGCTGGCCCTGGGCGGGACCGCTGGCCATGCGTCTGCCCGCCCGCTTCCTTCGCCTGGCGTTGGAGGCCCGCGCCGCCTCCCTCAGCGAAGAGGCCTGGCAGGTGGATCCCGGCCTGCTGCCCTGGGGCGACCGCTGGCTTGCCGGCCAGATCAGCCTGGTGCGCCCAGGCCTTGGGGCTGGCTTGCCGCCCGACGCCGCCCTGCAGGAGGGGCGCCTGCGCCAGGCCCTGGCCAGGCATTTGCCCCTGGTGGCTGGCTGGCCGGGGCGGTTCATGCAGGTGCCAGTGAGCTTCAGCTCCAGCGGTGAGCCCCTGGTGGGTCCGGTGGAGGGGGCGCCGGGGCTGTGGGCTTTTGCGGGCTTCAGTGGTGCCTTCGCGGCGGTGCCGGCCCTGGCGCCCCCGTTGGCCCGCCGCCTGGCCGGGACGCTGGGGTGACAAGGGCAGGACTTTCCTGCATGATTCAATCCATGACCCAGCAAGTGGCGCCGTCTAATCCCTCGCCCAGGGTCGAAGTGGAGTCGGCTCAGCGGCTTGGTTTCCCCTTGAAGGCCCGCTGGCAGGGGCTGAGTGACCACAGCCAGGTGGGAGTGAGCCTGGCGACCATTGGCGGTGTGTTGGCGCTGTGGGCCCTCTTCTGGCCTGTGCCCACCGAGGTGGAAGGCAATGGTGTGCTGGTGTTCCCCGACAACGCCGGCATCCTCAATGCCCGCTCCGGCGGCCAGGTGCGCGATGTGTTTGTGAAGACGGGCGAGCGGGTTCAATCTGGCCAGGTGCTGATGCAGTTGTATCTGCCGGTGCTGGAGCGCCAGCTCGACCAGGAACGCGGCAACCTGCGCCAGTTGGAGCGCCATAACGCCCAGCTCGATGAGCGCGATGCCCTGCGTCTGGTCACGGAGAAGCAGTCGCTGGACACCTCGCTGGCCAAATTCGCCGAGGATCGCCGCCGTTACGGCGAGCTGCAGTCGACCTATGCCAGCAAATTGCGCAATCTTGAGTGGCTGGCCCGCCGTGAGGTCGTCGCCCCCCTCTCCTCCTCTGTGGTGTCGGCGGAGCAGGGGCTCACCAGCACCAGCGTGAATCTCGATGATGTGAAGATCAACGAGAAGAGCGTGGTCACCAACTATCAGCAGGTGAAGCTCACGATCGAAACCCAGGCCCTGCAGCGGCGCTATCAGATCGACGATCTCAAGCGGCAGATTCAGGTCACCGAAGCCAAGATTGCCTACGACGGCAAGGTGCATGCCGACCGGGACGGCACGGTGCTGGACCTGCAGGTGATTGCGGGTCAAACCGTGGGCACCGGCCAGCGGCTGGGCACCATTGGCCGCCCGGATCAGCCCAGTGCCGATGACCGCCCACTGCGGGTGGTGGCCTATTTCGCCCCCGCCGATGCCCGCCGCCTGCCCCTGGGGTTGCCGGTGGAGGTGGTGCCCCTCTGGAATCAGCGTGGTCGCTTCGGTGGCATGGTCGGCAAGGTGAAGCAGGTGCTCACCCTGCCGGCCACGGAGGACGACATCTCCACCACGATTGGCAACGACCAGCTGGCCCAGGAACTCATCAAGAATGGTCCGGTGATGCGCAGTGAAATCGAACTGGAGCGCGATCCCTCCAGCGTGGATGGCTACCGCTGGACCCTCTCCGGGGGGAGCGGCGTGTTCCCGATTCGCGAAGGTCTCACGGTGTCGACCCATGCCTACGTGGAGTGGCGCTCGCCGATCAGTTATGTGATCCCCGGCCTGCGCTCCCTCACCGGGGGCTACCGCACCCCTTGGATT
>JAGYNF010000133.1 GCA_018400215.1 Cyanobium sp. M55B138
AGTACATGCGTACGCCCCGGCGGCCCGGCTAGTGCATGGCTGCATCCGAAGGCACTGCTCCTCACATCCTTCCCTGCAGCCGATAGAGCAGAGCGGCCGCCGCAGTTTGCTCAGCAGAAACATGGGGCCAGGGGGCTCAGCGGCGCAGGCTTGGCACGGGCTCTGGCTTGGCTTGCCATTCGGGCACCAATTGGGATAACAGCGCAAGGGCGGTGTTGCCGTCGTAGCGAGCCAAGGCACTGGCGAGGGCGTGGAGCTGGGGCCAGAGCACATCCGGGGGGATGGCGCGTTCATTGGCCTGGAAGATCAATGGATGGGCAGTGGGCTCAGATGCGCCATCGATCAGCAGTTCTTCATAGAGCTTTTCACCGGGCCGCAGGCCGGAGCACACGATCTCGATATCACCATGGGGATGATCGGCATCCTTCACGCTCAGGCCACTGAGCTGCACCATTTGCTCGGCCAGATCGCGAATGCGCACGGGATCGCCCATGTCCAGCAGAAACAACTCACCACCTTTGGCCAGGGCGGCGGCCTGGAGCACCAGCTGCGCCGCCTCGGGAATGGTCATGAAGTAGCGAATGATGTCGGGATGGGTGAGGGTGATCGGCCCGCCACTGGCAATCTGCTCCCGGAAGAGCGGCACCACAGAACCGGAGGAGCCGAGCACATTGCCAAAGCGCACCATGGCGAAACGGCACAGGGGTTTGCCGTCCTCAGCCATGGCCTGCACCACCAGCTCCGCCACCCGCTTGGAGGCCCCCATCACGTTGGTGGGCCGCACGGCCTTGTCGGTGGAGATCAAGGTGAAGCTCTCCACACCGCTGCGCCCAGCGGCTTGGGCCAGGGTCCAGGTGCCGATCACGTTGTTGTGCAAACCGGCGAGGGGGCAGCCCTCCACAATCGGCACATGCTTGTAGGCCGCAGCGTGGAAGACCACCTGCACCTGCAGGCGCTCCAGGAGGTGCTCCAGCATCGGGCCATCGGTGACGCTGCCCAGCACACCGATCAGCTGCGTTGGTGTTGCGCCCTGAATCTTGCCCAGCTCCTGCTTGATGGCGTAGAGGCTGGGCTCATGGCTTTCGAGCAACACCAGGCAGCGGGGGCCAAGAGGCAGGATCTGGCGGCAGAGCTCGGCACCGATCGAACCACCGGCGCCGCTCACCAGCACCACCTTCTCCGCCAGGCCTGGCCCCAGCAGTTGGGGCAAGGGAGGCACGGGATCGCGGCCGAGCAGCTCCTCAATGGCAATCGGCCGCAGGGCATCGATGGAGGTGCGGCCGGCGGTGATCTCCTCCACGCTCGGCACCTGCAGCACGGGGATCCCCGTGAACTGCAGAGCGTCGACAATTTGTCGCCGCCGGCTGCGGCTGATGCGGGGCATGGCCAGCAGGATCTGGCTGGGCCGCTGCCACTCGATCAGCCCAGGCAGCCGCTGGGGGCCCAGCACGCGAATGCCGTTGATGGTGCGGCCCCAGAGGTTGGGGTCGTCATCGAGGAAGGCCAGCACGCGATGGCTCTGGGCGTAGCGCAGGGCGGCGGCCAACTGCACGCCGGCATCACCGGCGCCGTAGATCACCGCCAGCACCTGGCGTTGCCGCCGTGAACCATTGCTGAGCTGCTGAAGCAGATCCCGCAGGAGCAGGCGCACCAGGCCGGTGAGGCCCGTGAGGAGGAGCCAGAGCAACAACCAGCTGCTGCGGGGCGGCGCCGGCAGCTGCAGCAGGCGATCAAGGGCGTGGAGGAGCAGCACCACCCCCAGATTGCGGAGCGCCAGGGCATACAGCGCCTTGCTGCCGGCGTAGCGGGTGATGCCCTTGTACTGACCCGTGAAGGCATACACCACGGGCGCCACCAGCCAGGCCGCCAGGAACAGCCAGGCGCAGTTCTGCAGCTGCTGGGGCCAGGGCTCGGCCAGCCGCAACGCGAAGCTGAGCCACACCGCCAGGGGGATGAGCAGCAGATCGGTGGCGATCAGCAGCATGCGGCGGCTGAGGGGCGGCAGCCGCAACAGATGGGCGCCGAAGAAGGCGGTAGGAAAATGGATGGCCATAAAAAAAGCGCAGGGCATCGCCCCATGAAGCAACTCTGGTTGCTGGTGGGTGGCAACGGAGCCGGCAAAAGCACTGGGCAACCCCAGTGCTGGACATTTCGTCGGCCGAGAATCCCTTACAACCCTTGATGACCATCAAGCTGGGTCAGGTGGAGTTCCATCAACACCCCTTGCCTGCTTACCAGACCGGTAGCCACCAAGCACAAATGCTGTCGCACCACTGGGGAACGACTGCTCAAGGGCCATCCGAGTGTGACGCTCTGCCCACTCACCAGCGGCGCTCACGAGGCCACCGGCCTGAGCGCCGCGGCAGGCAGGAAGCAGGAGGACTAACCAGGAAACGGAACAAGCTCCCCTGGGATCCGTGAGCAGTTGTAGCCCGGGAAGAGCCCTGCCCCCTGCACAGCCAACAACCCAAAGCCACACACTGTTGCGCAACGCGCTGCAGTGTGAATGCCCTCAACCAGCTCTTAGCCGAAAGCTCCGTCTTCAGCTTGCCGCACTGCAATCTGCCAACCAGATTGAGGACCTTGAATTCCCCGGTTATCGCCTTCATCTGCTGAAAGGCGCGGACAATGGCCGATGGTCAATTTGGGTCAATAGCAACTGGAGGCTCACCTTCGAATTCCGCGAGGGCCACATTTTCAATCTCGACTTCGAGGACTATCACTGATGCAAATGCACAATCCTCCCCATCCTGGAGAGTTCATCGCTGGTACGTATCTCGATCCGTGCGGCCTCTCCATTCGTCATGTTGCCGATCGACTGGGGATCTCCGCCTCAACCTTTCAGCGCCTCGTTGTTGGTAAAAGCCGGATCACACCGGACATGGCGTTGCGATTGTCGCGCGTTCTAGGACGCAGCGCCGAAAGCTGGCTGTCACTGCAAGACAACTACGACCTATGGCAGGCTCGCAAGCGACTCGACCTTTCATCCCTTACACCATTGGAACTCGCTCCAGCTGTACGACGAGAAGAGGGCAAGCTGCCGCTGCACCTGGAGGTTCAGCTCCTGCGCTGAGATCTATGGACCATGTCAGGTGAGTGATCAAGTCTGGTCATCCAGCAGCCAGTCAATGGCGGGTCGCCAGCGCAGCCGGCGAGCGGCGTCGCCAAGATCGGGCGGCCGCCCATCGAGGCTGATCAACACAGGCTCTGCAGAGCGGCCTGTCGGTGTGTCGGCCAGCTCCAGCAAGGAGGTGACCTCCCGCTCGCGTGTGTCGGCGTCGTGGAGGCTGGCACACACCTGCACCAACAGCTTCTGGCCATCGGGCAGCAACGCCATGGCATCCACCTCGCGGCCGCTCGCACTGCGCAGGTAAGAGAGTTCCGCGCCGCGACGTCGCAGTTCCACCATCACCACGGTTTCCAGGGCATGGCCAAGGTTGGCTCGGCCGCTGCGGTCGTAGAGCGGGATCAGGCCCGGATCGATCGGGTAGATCTTGCGGGGCAGACTCTGCGTGCGGCGCAGGGAGCCGCCCCCCGCCGCCAGGCTGGTGATCAGAAAGGCCTGCTCCAGGTGCTGCACCAACTCCGTAAGATGCTCCCGGCTGATGGCCAGGCCCTGGGAGCGCATGGCTTGGTGCAATTTGTTCACGCTGAAGGCACCACCGGCATGGGCCAGCAGCTGACGCACCAGCCACTGCAAAGCCAGAGGGTTGCGAATGTTGTGCCGCTCCATCACATCGCGCAGCACCGTGCTGTCGACATAGCTGAGCAGCAGGGATCGGCGGCTGCGGGCCTCGAGGCCCTGCACCTCGGGAAAACCACCCTCGAGCAGATAGCGCTCCAGCTGGTGCTGAAGCGAAGACCGCTCAGCGCTCGACCAGTGTTCGGCTGTGATGCTGGGCTCCAACCGCTGATGGCGTAGGGCCTCCCGAAAGCTGAACGGCCACAGCAGGGTTTCTAGGGCCCGACCGCGCAGGTTGGTGGCGATCTCAGCCGACAACATCTGGGCGGAGGAACCGCTCACCACAACATCGAGGGGTTCGGTGTCGATCACCCGGCGCACAAACCCTTCCCAGCCGGGGATCACCTGCACCTCATCGAGGAACAGGCAGGGCCGATGCTTCCCTGGCTGCGGCTGCCGCCACTGGGGATGCAGGGAAAACCAGATCTCCAGGTAGGCGTCGAGCAGCTCAGGGCCGGCACCGATCAGGCGTTCATCCTCGAGGCTGATCCAAGGCAGGCCCGAACGCTCCATGCCGGGGCTCGCCAGGCGATCGCCGAGCTCCTGCCAGAGCAGGCTGGTCTTGCCGCTGCGGCGCATGCCGATCACCGCCAGCACCTTGCCGGCTACGCGCGGGATCCAGGTGTCGCGGCGGGTGAGCACGGGCAAGGGCATGGCGATGCCATCCACCAGCTTCTGCCGCAGCAAACGCATAAGGTTGTCGTCCATAGTAACAACCTAATGGGATTTCTTGCCGCGAACTGCGACAAGGTGTGGCTCACCCCGCCCAGATCTCATCCAGTTGCAACTGCAGCCCGGGGAACTCCGGCGTCTGACTACCCGACACATCTGCGAGACCCACTGCACTGGAATGGGTCTCAGGCCATGGGGTGGGCAGGCCGCCCTGGGAGTGTGGGGCCTTGCCTCTGGCCACAGGCACCACCATGCTCACCAGCAGCCTGCAGGGCTACACCCTCAGCTTTTTGCACGCTGGTCGTCCTTGACGAACTGGGGGTGGATCCCCCCTCTTCCCGCTCCTTGACTAGCAGGTAGAGCGCGAGAGCTCGGCGTAACACACCACCGGAACGGATTGGTCCTCGATCAAGCGGTACAGATAGGGGCGCGAGACATTGAGAATCTGGGCGGCCTGTTGCGTCGTGAGAAGAGCGTCGTGGGGTAGCACTGTCACCGCCTCGCCTCGCTTGAGGTTGTTGAGCAACTCCTCCAGCTGCTCAGGCAGCAATGCTTTTCGAGGCTTTCTTGTAGTCCT
>JAGYNF010000134.1 GCA_018400215.1 Cyanobium sp. M55B138
ACTCTTAGCTATATTTATTCACTAACAGCATACCAAGAGCACAAAAAAGTTGACATCAGCGTGGCTGCGGTGCTGGCGGCCATTGGGGTCCGCCCCCAGCCGCCCTGGCCTGGCACCGCTGCCCAGGCCCCACCGGCCCCCAGCCAGCCGGAGCCTGCCGCCAGTGAACAGGTGACCCGGGCCCTGCAGCAACGGCTGGAGCGGGCCCTGAGCCGCAGCCTGGAGCAGCTCAGCTTGGAGGAGCTGCTGTTTGACCTGCGCAGTGCCGAGGCCAGCCAGGGCGTGGGCGGCGGGCTGCTGCTGGGCTGATGGCAGTGGGCAGCGGCCCTCCATAGGATCGCCCCACCGGCACCCCCGCACCCTTGACCCAGTCCCCTCCAGCCTCCAGCCCGCTCAGCCTGCCCGGCGGCGGCAGCCTGCGGGGCACGGTGCGGGTGCCGGGCGACAAGTCGATCTCCCACCGGGCCCTGTTGTTCGGTGCCATCGCCGAGGGCACCACCCGCATTGAGGGCCTGCTGCCCGCCGAAGATCCACTCAGCACCGCCGCCTGCCTGCGGGCCATGGGGGTAACGGTGTCGGAGATCCGCGCCGGTGAGCCGGTCACGGTGCAGGGTGTGGGGCTGGATGGCCTCCAGGAGCCCGCGGACGTGCTCGATTGCGGCAACTCCGGCACCACCATGCGGCTGATGCTGGGCCTGCTGGCCGGCCGGGTGGGCCGCCACTTCGTGCTCAGCGGCGACGCCTCCCTGCGGGGCCGACCGATGCGGCGGGTGGGTGGCCCCTTGGCCCATATGGGCGCCGCGATCCAGGGGCGCAAGGGGGGCAACTTTGCACCCCTGGCGGTGCTGGGGGGTGCGCTGAAGGGCACCACAATCCGCACGCCGGTGGCTTCGGCCCAGGTGAAGAGCGCCATCCTGCTGGCCGCCCTCACCGCCGAGGGCCCCACCACGGTGATCGAGCCGGCCCAGAGCCGCGACCACAGTGAGCGGATGCTGCGGGCCTTCGGCGCCGATCTGGTGGTGGGCGGACCCGGCCTCACCGAGGTGCGGCTCACCCCGGGCCATCGCCTCCAGGGTCAGGCTGTGGTGGTGCCGGGGGACATCAGCTCAGCCGCCTTCTGGCTGGTGGCGGCTGCCATCACCCCCGGCGCCCGCATCACCGTGGACAACGTGGGGCTCAACCCCAGCCGCACCGGCATCCTCGAGGTGCTCGAGCAGATGGGTGCCCGGCTGGAGGTGCTCAACCGACGTGATGTGGCCGGCGAACCGGTGGGGGATCTGCGGGTGAGCCACGGCCCCCTCCAGCCCTTCGAGATCGGTGGGGAGCTGATTCCCCGACTGGTGGATGAGATCCCGGTGCTGGCGGTGGCGGCCTGCTGCGCCGAAGGCGTGAGTCGCATCGGGGACGCCGCCGAACTGCGGGTCAAGGAAACCGACCGGCTGATGGTGATGGCCCGCCAATTGGGGGCCATGGGCGCCCGCATCGAGGAGTTTGAGGACGGCATGACCATCACCGGCGTGACCGCCCTGCGCGGGGCGGTTGTGGACAGCGAAACCGACCATCGGGTGGCGATGAGCCTGGCGGTGGCCGCCGGCATCGCCCAGGGCAGCACCGTTCTGCACCGGCCTGAGGCGGCGGCGGTGTCCTACCCGGACTTCTGGGACGACCTGGCGCGGCTGGGTGCCTGAGCAGCCCACGTAGATTCCGCTCCAGCCGTTGCCTGGGCCCATGCTCGCCGTTGCCGTGTTGGCCGCTGGAAAGGGCACCCGCATGAAAAGCAGCCTGCCCAAGGTGCTGCAACCCCTGGCGGGGGCCACCCTGGTGGAGCGGGTGCTGCGCAGCTGCGGACAGCTCAGCCCCGAGCGCTGCCTGCTGATCGTGGGGCACCAGGCGGAGCGGGTGGAGCGCTCCCTCGCCCACCACAGCGGCCTGGATTTCGTGGTGCAGCAGCCCCAGCTCGGCACCGGCCATGCCGTGCAGCAACTGCTGGAGCCCCTTGCCGGCTTTGCTGGCGATCTGCTGGTGCTCAATGGCGATGTGCCCCTGCTGCGGGGCGAGACCCTGGAGCACCTGCTGGAGCAGCACCGCGCCAGTGGCGCCGCGGTGACCCTGCTCAGCGCCCGCCTGGCGGATCCCAGCGGCTATGGCCGGGTGTTCGCCAACGACCAGGGGCAGGTGAGCGGCATTGTTGAGCATCGCGACTGCAGCGCCGAGCAGCGGGCCCACACCCTGGTGAACGCCGGCATCTACTGCTTCAACTGGCCCAAGCTGGCCGCGGTGCTGCCCCAGCTCCGCAGCGATAACGACCAGGGGGAGCTCTACCTCACCGACACGGTGGCGATGCTGCAGCCCGCCATGCATCTGGAGGTGGGCGACGCCGCGGAGATCAACGGCATCAACGACCGCATCCAGCTGAGCCAGTGCGAGGCGGTGCTGCAGGAGCGCCTGCGGCGCCACTGGATGGCCGAGGGGGTGACCTTCATCGACCCCCCCAGCTGCACCCTCAGCGATGACACCCGCTTCGGCCAGGACGTGGTGGTGGAGCCCCAGTGCCACTTCCGCGGCAGCAACGTGGTGGGCAGTGGCTGCCGCATCGGCCCCGGCTGCCTGATGGAGAACAGCAAGCTGGGCGACAACGTGCAGGTGGTGCACTCCGTGCTGCGGGATGCCCAGGTGGGAGCGAACAGCTCGGTGGGGCCCTTCGCCCAACTGCGCCCTGGCACCCAGCTGGCGGCGGGCTGCCACGTGGGCAACTTCGTAGAGATCAAAAACAGCACCCTGGCCGCCGGCGTGAAGGTGAACCACCTCAGCTACATCGGCGATGCCGACCTCGGCGCCGGCGTGAATGTGGGCGCCGGCACGATCACCGCCAATTACGACGGCGTGCACAAGCACCGCACGGTGGTGGGTGCCGGCAGCAAGACCGGCGCCAATTCCGTGCTGGTGGCACCGATCACCCTGGGCGACAACGTGACCGTGGGGGCCGGCTCCACCCTCACCAAGGACGTGCCCAGCGGCGCCCTGGCCCTGGGCCGGGCCCGCCAGCTGGTGCGGGAAGACTGGCGCGGTCCGACCTAGGCCGCTCCAGCCACCATCCGCAGGGACTGCAGCCGTTGCTTGAGAT
Source organism: Cyanobium sp. M55B138 (assembly GCA_018400215.1). Lineage (GTDB taxonomy): Bacteria > Cyanobacteriota > Cyanobacteriia > PCC-6307 > Cyanobiaceae > NIES-981. The sequence continues at coordinate 3,125 of JAGYNF010000134.1, forward strand.
TGATCAGCATGGCCGCTCTGGTACTGGCGATAGCTTGAACGCTTCCAGCAGCGGCAGCAACCGCTCCAGGGCCACGCCGCGGCTCGCCTTGAGCAGCAGCACATCGCCAGGGGCCAGCCACTGGGCCAGCGGGGCGGCCGCTTGCTCAGGGGTTTCCACCACCGCCAGCCGGGGCAGGCCGGCGGCGGCCTCAGCCATCACGGCGGCCTCCGGGCCTGCCGCCACCACCACCAGCCCATCGAGACCCCGCTCCTGGGCGCGCTCGGCCACCCGGCGGTGCAGGGCCTCGCTCTGCTCGCCAAGCTCCAGCATCGTGCCCAGCACTGCAAAGCGCCGGCCGTCCTGGGCGGCCAGCAGGTCGAGGGCCGCCAGCACCGCCTCCGGTGAGGCGTTGTAGGTCTCATCCAGCACCGTGAGGCCGCCCAGCTGCAGGCGGCGGTTGCGGCCCTCGGAGACGGCCACCTCCAGGTCCTGCAGCGCAGGGAGCGGCACCCCCAGCTCCTTCGCCACGGCGGTGGCGAGCAGCAGGTTGCGGGCGTTGTGGCGACCATCGAGGGGCAGCCACAGCCGCTGGCCCTCCAGCTCCAGGCAGCCGTCCGCGGCGTCGAAGCTCCCCACCAGGTCGGCCTCCGCCTGGCCCGGTTCGTCGTGGAGGGCAATACGGCAGATACGGCCCGGCCACACCCGCGCCAGGCTGGCATCGAGCAGGGGATCGCCGGCCGGAATCACCACCACGCCATTCGGCGCCAGGCCGGCGACGATCTCACATTTGGCGGTGGCGATCGCCTCGCGGCTGCCCAGCCGGCCGATGTGGGCCGTGCCGATGTTGGTGATCACGGCCACATCCGGCTCGGCACAGCGGCTGAGTCGCGCGATCTCACCGAGGCCGCGCATGCCCATCTCGATCACGAGGGCGCGGTGCTCCGGTCTGGCCTTGAGCAGGGTGAGGGGCACACCCACGTCGTTGTTCTCATTGCCGCTCGAGGCGAGCACGGGCCCCAGGGGGGCCAGGGCCGCCCTGATCAGTTCCCGGGTGGTGGTTTTGCCGGCCGAACCGGTCACGGCCACCACCGCAGCGGCCAATTGCCGCCGCCACAGCTGGCCCAACTGCTGGTACGCCTGCAGGCTGTCCTCCACCTGCCACACCACGCAGCCCGCCCGCTGGGCCTGGCGCTGCAGCTCCTGCAGATCCTCGGGCGCCAGCCGGTCGGGCTGCAGCACCAGGGCCCGGCAGCCGGCAGCCACCGCGGCGCCCAGAAAGCGATGGCCGTCAAAGTGCTCCCCCACCAGGGGCACAAACAAACTGCCCACTGGCAGCCGGCGGCTGTCGGTGCTGATGGCCGAGAGCCGGGCGACCTCGCCGGCAGCGGCCGGGAGGCTGCCCCCCTGGGGGGAACCCCAGAGCGCCTCTAACGACAAGAGATCAAGCGGCATCCTGGCGGGTGGTGGAGACGGAGTGGGCGAGCAGGATCATGCCTGACCCCACCCGGGCGGAGCGGGCCAACACACGGCCCTGGCCATCCAGCAGGGACAGCCGCTCGTAGCCCAGCTCCAGGGCCCGCCCCTGCAGGAGCTCGGCGAGGCGATCCTGCTCAGCAACCGGAAGTTGGTGCCAGCGCTCCGCCAGGGTGAGGGCGAGGCGACCGCTGGCGGGATCCTGCCGAACGGCCTGCACCAGGTTCTGGGGATCAACGGCAGCAAACGGGGCCAGCCGGGGGTCTGGGTCTGGAGCTGCAGCCGTGGCCTCGAGCTCGACAGGGGCAGGGACGGGGGGAGCTGCGGTCGGGGCAGGGGCAGCTGGATCGGCTGGAGCTGGGTCTGGAG